>NZ_JAEUFG010000008.1 GCF_018588585.1 Bacillus sp. SM2101 | reverse complement strand
AGGGAGGCAGTATGAAAGTTTAGAAGAATTAACACGAGAACTCCATGACTACGTGCATTGGTTTAACCATATTCGTATTCATAGCACACTAGGTTATACAAGTCCTATTGAGTACAAAAATAAACACCTTAAGAAAATTGTCTAGTTAGGTGTTGACAGTCCACCTGTGAGTTAAGACACTTTATTAAAAATTAATTTACAATATGAAGAATATATATACATCTTTCTTATAAACGGTATATATTTTTGTTTCAAAACCACAGTAACTACCATAAACATACAATGAGTAAAAGTTGTCTAGCTCTCCAGTAGCTATCAAACTGTTCTCAACTCTGAATAACTAACTACCTGGCATTGTGTAATAATCCGCTTCTCATTATAAGGATCTCTTTTACCATTATTATAAACGAACACACATTCTAATTCAACGTATTAATCGAACGTATTTTCGCATATAATAATGGTAAAGGAGTGATACGTTTGAAGGACAGAGGAATAATGAAATGGATGCCAGCATTTATACAACCTGAACATATGAAGATGATGATAGAAGCAAAGGCTGACTATTATAAGGTGCAAAAGCCTGTATTAGATGAGCATGAAATAGAGGAAATTAACAATACAATCCAAGAGTCTATGGTGTTTACACAAGAAGTGACTGTAACGTATTTTGAAGATGGAGCTTTTAAACCATGCATGGGACATATTCATTTTGTAGATCAACTCAACAAACATATTAGAGTAATGGATAAATTTGAGGAAATACACAGGATTAAATTTGAGGATATTATTAACGTACAAATTATATAACAGCCCCACATGCTTTGCAGGGCTGTTTTTTCATGGAGTGAATATCTTGCTGTATTTTATATTATGCAATTGTTATTATTTGTATGCGTATTTTAAAGACAGCTAACGTTTATAGCACTAAGATATATTATTTCTCTTAATGTTATCTACTTTTTCGATTCCTTTTACCACTTGTCACTTGTAAGACAGTCATGTTCTTTAACTATTTTTAAGACTAGAATGAAGCCATATTCCTGTAAAAAGTGGGATGTAGTTATCATCTGAGTTGATTGAATCGAAATAGACCAAAGTATGAAAATGCCCCCCACTCACCTACCTTGATTCATTCTAATATAGATTTAAGTGGGAGGTGTTAATTAACAAATAACCCCAACCATCTATTAGAGAATTATAATTTAGTTACCTATCTTCGTTCAAGTAATTCTTTTATATCGTCTACTTTGAAGTCTAATAGGATTTCTTTTTGAATAACACGTTTGAGTGTTTCTGCGACATTGTTATTAATATCCATTAAATCACGAAGAGTCACTAATCTATCAGATTCGAATGCTGAAACTGCTGCTTGAATTTTTTCGCCTTCAGCGTTCATAATATGTGCTAAAGCTAGTTCTTCAAAACCAACTGTAGCTAGTAAAAACAAAAGAACATTTTCCTCACTATAATCTGGAAGTTCTGGTGCAACTGGCATTCCCATTTGTTTATGTCACCCCTTCTCGTTTTATTGACTTACATTAAAATTATATGTAATAGCAATAGAACTGCTTGTTTAAATGACTATTAACGGGTGTAAGTAAGGAAAATGTATTTTCCACCTAGGATTATCGATTGGATGTTTTCTATTTGTATCGACTATTTTAAGGTAAGAAGAAAAACTTCTCTATTTTTTAAATAGGAGCTACAGAGAAGTTTAAAATGGCAATATCAGTTACTATTAATATATGAAATATTTTAAAAAGAGTATGGTGATATTCCATATGCAATCATAAAGTTCCAATTCTTCTTTTCTTAAGAACTGGAACTTATCGACTCAACAATCATTGAGGTTATTAGTTTGACCTTTTTTGATAATTTTTTATACAGTTTATACTGATACAACAGTACCAACATTACAATGAAAGAATTTCCCACTAAATTCTTGAGAAAGTCTCAAACTAATTTCTAAACCAGTACAATGTGAGACTCCTAGACGCTCTATATTTAATTCTTTTAAAGCCTGAATACTCATCTCTTTCTGTTCTTCGCTTACAGGCCATAAATGGGTACCACCAATAACTGTATGTATTCTATTTTCACCAGTTTTTTCAATTGCATAGTTGAGAATATTAATGATTCCAGCATGGGAACAGCCTAAAATGATAAATAAACCCTTTGGTGTTTTTATAATGATAGATTGGTCATCCATCACCTCATCTTTTATATATCCATCATTAGATTTTAAGACAATATCGGTATCGCCGAATTCAAAATCTGTTAATCGAGGAACTTCACCTGATAGATAAATATTAGGAACGATTTCGGTAAATTTCCTATTAAACTTAAAATTAGCACCATGACTTTCAAGTGCAGACCTTGAAAAGGGAATTCCTATGTGTTTATAGTCTGGTCGAATTAGATAGCTATCTTTGAAAATCTCAGGATGTGCATATACGTCAATACATTTGGAATCAACTACTTTTACAGCATCCATAAGTCCACCAGTGTGATCGATGTGATGATGGCTTACAATAATTCCTTGGATGGTAGATAAATCTTTTTTAAATACTCTTGCATTATTGAGGAGCGCCTTACCTTGACCTGTATCAAATAAATAATTTCCATGATCGCTTTCTAAAAATATAGACCAGCCATGCTCTGCAATAGCCCCCAAATTGCTAAATACGGTGTTTTCTGATAGAACTGTAGCCTTCACAGTCATTTGTATTCCCCCTTTATATAATTTGATTACTCCAAAAAAAACCATAATATCCTATTGTAATAATAATTGTAAATCTTTAACTTGGAAGGTGATATGGGATGCGTCATAATCAAGTATATATATGATGAATAATAAAAATTCCAACTTTCATTACTGAAAAATTGGAATTTAACTTCATTTCTAATTAGTTTAGTAATAAAGGTGGAACCTTTAAATCAAATCCCACCTCATTAGCTAATTAATCTATCTATTCCTCATGGCATTTCTCAATTACATGAGTACAATCAGGTGTAAATATTCCATCATTATTCACCGCAGCCGAAACTCCATTAGCAGAAAATAAGAGACCCAGCGTTGCTACAAGCGCGACAATCTTACGCATTTATTTCCCTCCTTTATACATATTAGTGTTTTACACATTTATGGTAAGGATATTTCCAAAATTAAACAAGTGGCTTAAGTCATTTATGATGGTGGCTTAAGTAATAAATTATTATGTTTACTAAGTAAACACACTGATATATAAGGTTTATGTATACAAATAAATTGTTGGGTATTATTAATCCAAAACAAAAATGACTATTTTTCAGTCCCTTAGTAACCTCTTTTTACATTGTGTTACGTAAAAATTGATTCACTTAACCTAGAGCATTTATACAAGCTTAACTAACATAACCTACATAAGATAAAGCACACCCTTTATTATCACTCTCCCCTCCCTGATGTCTCCTCCATCCATGAACGATCAGGGAGGGTTTACATACTTTAACGATATAAAACGTGTTTATTTGAA
This sequence comes from Bacillus sp. SM2101, assembly GCF_018588585.1. Lineage (NCBI taxonomy): Bacteria > Bacillati > Bacillota > Bacilli > Caryophanales > Bacillaceae > Bacillus > Bacillus sp. SM2101. The sequence continues at coordinate 232,658 of NZ_JAEUFG010000008.1, read as the reverse complement.
CGTTAAAGAAATTAAGTATAAAACACTCTATACTGCATAAAATATTTTTAACCCTTCCGTTATTAAACCCTCCATTTCAAGCGTTTGATTTGTTGTTTAAAAGCACTCAATAGATGAGTGCTTTTTGATTTCCTCTCATATGTTCAAATGTCCTCGTATAGAATTCGTTATTATTATTTTGAAATATGCATTATTAAAGTACAAAATTAAAAATCCCTATTCATCGGTATAGGGCTTTTGAAATCAATTGGGAAGACTAAATATACCCGGAGTATATGATATGTTCACCCTATCCATATTGTGTGGGTAATGGAGTACATTTGTGGTAGTCAATCATAGTGTTTTGTTAATATTTTTAGATAAATTAAGCTTAATACAATTATTCTCAATAATTACTTTACTGTTTCGATTATAAAGACTTATAAACAATAATTATCTCAAAGAGTAATTTATTTTTTATTCAATTTTTTCCAAAACTCTCTTTTATAAGATTAGCTTATTGAGTATTTTCTAAAATATCTTTTTAGAAAAAAATTTTATTCATATATCAAAGATTAATTAATAAATATAAAAAGGTACAGTTTATAAAGAATTTTTTGTATTTTAATAAAACAATCAACTACCAACTTATAATGGAGGAAGCCCATGGAAAAACTAGTTTTTAATTTGTATTCAAAAGAATACCAGCTTAATCCTTATCCAACTCTATCGTATTTTAGAGAGCATGATCCCATACATGAATTCATGTTTAAGTATGGAAAGAGAGAAGTTAGGAGCTGGTTAGTAACACGTTACGATGATATATTAACTCTTTTTAAAGATGAAAGAATTACAAAAAACATTCAGAATTTGATGTCTAAAGAAGAGATAAAACAAAAAAGTAAAATAAAAGAAATAGATTATATTATTAATAATATGCTTTCTAAAGACCCTCCAGACCATACACGTTTACGTTCATTAGTGCATAAAGTATTTACCCCTCGAATGATTGAAAGATTAAGAACAAGAATTGAGGACATTTCTGAAAATCTTCTTGATAATCTAGAATTAAATTCAGATGTTGAATTGATGGAAGATTATGCAGTTCCATTGCCCATTATCATCATCTCTGAAATGATGGGAATTCCTGTAGAAGACCGTAATAAATTTAGAAAATGGTCAAATGCAATTACAGATGTATCAAATGGTACGGAAGAAATAGAAAAGCTTAACTCTTCTATACAGGAATTCGTTAACTATTTGGAAAAAATTATAGAGGAAAGAAAGAAATCACCAAAAGATGACGTCATTAGTGGTTTAGTAATGGCTAAGGAAGAAGGTGAGAAACTTTCTAAGAATGAACTGCTTTCTATGCTTTTTCTACTAATTGTCGCTGGACATGAAACTACAGTAAATCTAATAGGAAATGGCATGTTAGCTCTCCTTCAAAACCCTGAACAGTTGGCAAAACTTAGAGAGCATCCTGAAAATATGAAAACAGCGATAGAAGAGTTATTAAGGTATACAAATCCTGTAGAACTCGCAACATCTCGTTATGCATTAGAAGATTTTATTTTCCAAGGTAAAGAAATAAAAAAAGGTGACATGATATTTTTAGGTCTTGCCGCAGCTAATCGTGACCCTAAGTACTTTAACGATCCGGAAAAACTAGATATAACTCGTAAAGAAAATAAACATTTAGCATTTGGACATGGCATTCATTTTTGTTTAGGTGCACCCCTTGCGCGCTTAGAGGCTAACATTGCTATAAACGCATTAATAAACCGTTTTCCTAATATTAAACTAAATGTGAGTGAAGAAGACATTCAATGGAGACATTCTGAGATTTTGAGAGGCCTTGTACAATTACCAATTAAATTACAATGATTATTGACTGTTAGTATGATTACTCTGTTTTATAATTAAAATAAAACAGAGTATATTTTTTACAAAAAACTATGTTCATTCACGATAAAATGACTCTTTTATTGTGAATGATTTTTCCCCTATTGAATTCTAGCTTTTCTTATTTACTGATATGTAATCATATTTTCTAAGTAAAAATAGAAATGTGGAAATTACACAAATAAGTAACAGGTGAGTTCCATATGTATATATAGAACTTGCCTATTTCAATGATCCAGTAATCAAAACTACTAAAGTTAAAGCTAGGATCCAAAAAAGCCAACCTCTTAGAACAGGTTTTTTAATATTGTTACTCAACTTTGTCACCTCATTTGGCAATTCTACCTTGGTTAGATATCATCTTCCTTCTATTAAGAGCTAATTGCATTTTTGATAAATCCTGTTGGATTCTATCCAACAGATATTCTGCTTTTCTAATATCATGGATAGATTTGTAAGTTCTATTATTAAGAATTTCATCTGCATAAGCAAGCGCTTTCAATAATTCACCTGATAATTTTTCATACTGTTTTATGTCTTTCAAAAGTTATCCTCTCCCATCTCACACCCTACCCTCCTATGCCTTGAAAGAGTAGTAAAACGTTACTTTCTCGTAACGTTTTACTTTTGAAAGATATTTTATATATGTGCATAAAGGGGAAATTTGGTTTATAAATTTAATTTTACCAAAATAATAAATAGGATGCTTTTGACTTAAGAGGTTATTTAGGGAGATTATACACTAGTTTTCTTCAATATGCTTTTATTTACTACAGTTTACATAGATATATTCATATTATTTGAATCATGAGTTTTAGTTGTAGAATTTCATATCTTAATTTACTTATCTTTTCTTTACTTTAAAGTCAGGTGTCAGGAAATATTCTGGATTTGCTTTTTTCCATTCATCTATCATATCATAAATCATTTTCTCTGCACTTTCTTTTCCATTAGTGTATCGAAAGAAAGATTCAATATTATAACCACTTTTCTTTGCATTATTCCAATATCCATCATCTTTAAAGACAAATTTCTTTTCTGCTAAGCTACCATTTATCACCAATGTGGGATAGCATGGCTTTTTTCTTTTTATGCCAACAGGAAACTCAATCCCCTTATCCACTAGTACAGAAGGATATGACAAACTACTATAAGCTGCCAAGTTGATTGATGATTTACTCTTAGATTTTGTAGCTAACATGTTTTCTAAGGCATCACAAAAAATATCTGATATAGTTACACCTTTATGTATCGCAAATCTTTTTAATTTTTCATATGTCGCATCATTAAAATATGTATCCATGTTTTCTGAAGGCTTTAAGCAATGAGTCTTTAATTGAGCAATTGATTTATTAGGAAAATAGTAGTCATTTAAAATATATTTCTCCAAAATTGCTGAATCATTGACAGTGTTAAAATACATCTCATAGGTTTCCTTTGGAACTAAAAAAGTACTTTTTGTTTTATTACTTAGTTTCGTATATCGTTTTTTTCTTTTTGGTTTTGAGTAAACCTCACTAGGACTCTCACTCTTTTCTTTTTTCTTTTCGACTTCTTTAGCTTTTGGCTTTTCATTTTTTCTCTTAATTTCTTTCTTTACACCCTTTTGAGCTTCTTGTTTATTTATTGTCTTAACCTCTAAACTAACTTTTTTCTCTTCCTCAGCCTTTATTTTTTTCATTTCATCTGCTAGCTTAGCTTTCTTTCGAGCATCTTCTTTTAACTTTCTTTTCTCCTTTTGCTCATTTGTAGCAAATACAAGAGTTTTTTCTTTTTGCATTTGAAGAAACTGATGTTTATGAATAGTTTTCTTTTCAAGATTCATTAATTGAATTACTAATATTTCTTCTCCATTAGTTTCACCATACCCAATTACAGAACAAGTATGCCAATCATTGTTTATTTTAAAGAAGAATAGCTTTGGAGGTCTCTTAGAGCTATGACTAATCAAACCCCACTCAATATACTTTTGCTTTACCTCTTGTTCATTCTTAAAATATACCAATTCTGCCTTTGACATGATGTATCTTCCTTTTATTTCATATTTTTTACTTAATTATACCAAAATAATTCAAGGGATTTACATGTTAAAATATTACAATATAAACCATATTTATTAATTAAACATGTAGAATAAAATGAGCATTTTATTGTGTTTTATATGCTACTGAAATTAAAAAGCTACCTCATTTACCCCAGAATTTAGTCGAAAAATAATAAAGAAATGTGACCAAATTGGGGTCACATTTCCTATATTTTAGTGGTCATATTTTTAGTCACAACTTTGGTCACATTGGTCACAACTTTGGTCACATTGGTCACAACTTTGGTCACATTGGTCACAACTTTGGTCACATTGGTCACATTTTTGGTCACAATTTACTTGATGGTCACACATTTGGTCACAAAACTATAGCTATTTAAAGGATATTTTAGGATAATACAGGAATTATCTGTTATCAATTTTCTCAGGATATAGATCATGGTTCATTAATCTGTAGTTAGCCATTTCTTCATATTTAGTGCCAGGAATGCCGTAATTACAGTATGGATCAATGCTGATACCACCTCTTGGAGTGAATTTACCCCATACCTCGATGTATCTTGGTTGCATCAGTTTAATTAAATCATTCATAATAATATTCATGCAATCTTCATGGAAATCTCCGTGGTTTCTAAAACTAAACAAATATAGTTTAAGAGATTTACTTTCCACCATTTTTACATCTGGGATATAGCTAATGTAAATCGTTGCAAAGTCTGGCTGACCGGTTTTTGGACACAAGCTCGTAAATTCAGGAAAATTCATTTTTACGAAGTAATCTCTATTCGTATGTTTATTATCAAAAGCCTCTAAAATATCAGGTGAATATTCAAATATATAGTTTGTTCCTTGGTTCCCTAACAGAGTTATATCCTTAAGTTCTTCATCTTTTCTTCCTTGCATTTTACATCTCTCCTATTGATCATTATTCGTTCAAATTATTGTGTCATAGACAATCATTTATTTGCCCACATACATGGGGTTAAGTAAAATGAGTTTATACACCCCGTTTATTGCCCCATACGAGTGTATGTAGCTGTGGCAATACTTTTACATTATTCAATTCAGCAGAATCTATTGTTTTTTGAATTAACCATTCATATTTGTGAAGTAGTTTATTAATAATTGCTGGATCCTCCGACAGAACGTCCTCATTACCTACCTGTAAATAAAATTTAATATGCTCGTAACGCTTGTGTACCATTTTTGCATATTCTAGGTCCTTATCATCAAATACTACCACTTTTAGACTTACATGCTGTTGTCTACCTCTACTTACTAACCCGTCAATAATAAAGTCTAGTTTCTCAAAATTCGTCTTCATTTCAGAACTAGGTGGTTTCGGTGATATGGTTAAATCATCGATTAGTAGAAACCAATCCTGCCAAACACTTCCCTGTGTTTCTAACCCTACTCTAACTCCCTTTTCTTTAAGTAGGATTAGTAGGTGTTCAAGATTCTGAAGTAGTGCTGGATTTCCTCCAGAAATCGTAACATGGTCAAATCGATTTCCTCCAAGTTCCACAAGTCTCTGCCATATTTCCTGCGAAGTTAGTTGCTCTATTTCATTTTTTGCAGACCCGTCCCATGTAAAAGCAGAATCACACCAACTACATGCGTAATCACATCCTGCTGTACGAACAAACATCGTTTTCTGACCGATAACCATGCCTTCACCTTGGATTGTGGGACCAAAAATTTCTAATACTGGAATTGTTTTTTTCATCATCGTTCACCGGCTTTTGGACGATATACTACATAGCTCGTAGGTGTTTCACGAACAAATACTTGAAGGCATTTCGGGCTATTTGATAACGTATTTAAATGTTCTTGAATAATTTCCCATATCTTTTTTGCAACAACTTCTGTAGTAGGAAAATCATTTGGATTTTGATCATTAAATATTTCGTTATGGTCGTTCATTACAGTATGATCAAATTTGCCGTGAATTAGTTTTTTTACTTGCTGAAAATTAACAAGGAAACCAGTATGATTAAGATCATCACCCGCTATTGTTATATTCACAAAGTACGTATGCCCATGTAATTCCCTACATTTCCCTGCTTCATCATGCGGAACGAAATGCGCAGCTGCAAATTGCATATCCTTATTTAATTCAAATTGATAAGGGTGTTGTACTTGAGGATAGATTTGTTGAATCATTACTTGTCTTCACCCCTATTTTTCGTAGAAACGTATTGATCAAGGCCTTTTTTACGTAATTTACATGCAGGGCACTCCCCACAACCTTCGGCAATAATGCCGTTATAACATGTTAAAGTTTTCTTTTGTACGAAATCACAAGCACCTAATTCGTCTGCCAATTCCCACGTTTCTGCTTTATCAAGCCACATGAGTGGAGTGTGAATAACGAATTGATAGTCCATTGCGAGATTCAGCGTAACATTTAATGATTTTATAAACACATCTCGACAATCTGGATACCCACTAAAATCTGTTTCACATACACCAGTAATAATATGTTTAGCTCCAGTTTGTTTTGCTAGCACAGCAGCGAAAGACAGGAATAATAAATTCCTGCCATCAACAAAAGTAGAAGGCAATTCACCTTCCTTTTCTTCAATAGCAATATCATCACGTGTTAATGCATTTGGAGCCAATTGGCTGAGTAGGCTCATATCAAGAACTGTATGTTTTATACCCACTTCATTGGCAATATTTTTTGCCACTTCAATTTCATTGTCATGTCGCTGATTATATTGAAACGTAACTGCTTCAACAGTCTTATATCTTTCCATTGCCCAGAAAAGGCAAGTAGTACTATCTTGTCCTCCGCTAAAAACTACAACAGCTTTTTCATTCTTCATTATGCGTGACCCCTCTCTTCTGTTAAATTCTGTCCATATTCAATTTGTCAAAGAGTTTTATATCAATCCATTATTAGGTGATTTTTTTAGCAATGTTATATTTACTATTTGAATTCCTTTTAAGTTAGTAAAACAACTGGCTTTTTTCGTTTATTTTGATGCTATTTATCTGAAGTGAGCAGAAAATAGCCAAATAAAAAAAGCATTTGTCAAACACGATGTAGTTTTTAAATTTGATTGCTATAAAATCAAATAAAAAAACTCCACCCTAAGGACGCAGCTATTTCCTTAGTTTTTTATAGAGGGTGTTCTAGAACCTCTCCCGTAGATTATGGATAATTTCATGAGTGCTTACGGTATTCTTTTCAATTTTTACTAGGTTAATATATCACAACTACAAGAAAAACTCCATAGAAATTATTTGCATGTGAGTTGATTCGGTCAAATATTTCTAACAGGATTGTTTTATTAGCCCTAATATAACGTATTCACAAACTATTCTTCTCATACTGATATTTCGATATTGATTGCTTACTATATATAAATTAAGGCTGTCTTTGCAAGGACTGTTCCTTTTCATTCTAAAAGATAAGCATAAACCTTGCGTTCGTGGCATCTCTTCTACTTTTACAATATTGAGTTTTCATGCAAACCCTTCATACTGTCCTTTTAATAAAAATAACAACAAAGTTTACGAAGAAGCTAAAACAAAAGCTCTTGTAGTAAATTTTGCAACAACAGGATGGAACTTATGTCTCATTGCTATTATTCTATAGAAGTAAAGATGCATTTAACATATACTCTAGAGTATGATATACAACAAACATCCAAAACAGCCTAAAAAAGGGTAACTCAGGATAAGATAACAATCATTCAACAACCTATAACTTAATATCACCAGTCACCCTTTGTTAAATTATTTATACATTTTGTTCATTTCATGTTTAAACGAGAGCAAATTCACCTTGCTTCTTCATTTTCACAACTCGCTTCACATAAACGTATGCATATGCCCCATTAGCTACTAAACTAATTACAGCTACTGACAGCATTAAAAAATCGTTGCGCGGTACGAGTAATTCCACTGATTCTGTAAATCTTGGAAATGTAAAATAATACATAAACCAAGCTGCCAATGTGAACGCACGAGCTTGTAACCATGTCCCTTTCTTAATGAACATTGCAGGTAATGTACAAGATAGTAGCACCATAAATTGAGCAGACGCCGATCCAGGGAAATTTAAATAAACAAATACCCAATTCCAAATATCATAAGCGATTATCCATAAAAGAGGCATTTTGGGCCATAGCATATCCTTCTCTTTACTATTATCAATATATATTCCTTTAAAACCATAAAATAGCGTAGCAATTGACAACACACCTGCTATACCATTTAAAATGTTAGGTAAATAGCCCATAGTAAAATCTTGTGTTACTGCCTCTCCAATGTTTAATGCTAAAAACAATGCAGCTACTAGTTTTGCAGATGTAAGTCCCCCAAGCTTCGAATATCTCATTAAAATGAACCATACACTTGCACCTACAACAGAATATACTTTTACCCATTTGAACCAATAAGTAACACCGTAACTTGTCCATATAGGCAATAAGGCTATCGGTAAAACGAAAAAAAAGACAATTCCAGCCCATTTTGATTTTCTAAACAATTCGTTTAAGCCCATTAAAACAATTAGAATCATTACCCAATGAAAAATTGATAAGGGACTATTATGCTCTTTGGCAACACCTTCATAAAAACCATTTTTGTATGATAAATCTCCGTCCTTATTAACTATTAGTGGTATATTATCAAACTCAGTAATCAGTGCACCTGTTTCACTAGTCATACTTAAAAAAGTTTCGTTTAATGTCCATGACTTTTCTTCTTCTACATTATGACCACCATATTGCTTAATTACAGTCACTTTATTGTTATCCTTAAATTCAAAGCGATAAAAAAATGCCCCCTCTCCAGATTCTCCGTCTACTATCATTTGCCATGTTCCTAACATTTCATCTGCATTAGCTTCACTTGCGAATACAACATCAGTAGTTGAAAAACTAAAAAATAACATAAAAATTAGTCCAGAAATAAAACTTAGTTTCAAACGTGTCAGTTTACACATGGTGTACCCCTCCTATACTTTATTAGGATAATATATGATATACTATTCAGACTTTTTACTGAACAGGTATATCTGGAGTTTTAATCATGCTTCATCTTCACATTTTATCTATTGTATATACTGTATATTTTTATTTTACTATAATGTGTTCATCGGGTAGATCATTCCCCATAAAGTTCATAAATTCCTCAATAATACATATTAAATAACCACAATGAAAGGATTATTATATATAACCCTTTCATTGTGGCTAACTTAAATCAGCTCATAGATTTCTTCTCATAAAGTTTTTTTCTTAAACTTTGATGTTATTGTTACTAATAATGGGCCATATGATGAGCTTTATGAGAGCTCAATAAAAGTAATATTGGAAAAGATGCCACGAAAGCTAGAGGTATTCTTGCTTAAAACTTTGAACGATAAGAAACAATTATTACGAAGGTAGTCTTTGCTAAGGCTCTTTTCCTTAAATTATTCCTTTTTCACTTACATTTGAGCTGGTATGTATTATTATAGTTTTAGAGAAGAAAAAGCGCCCCGAAAAGCACCGATTATTTCGAGTAAATTGAATTTAGTTCTTAACGATTGGCATTTTAATTTTAATATATAATGATGGTGTATCATACGTGTAAGTTATTTTACCGTGATATTCATTAATAATATCATTTATAATTGTCGTACCGAATCCTCGATGTTTTCCTTTTGAAGACTGACCATATGATGTAAATAATGAATCGATAATATGTTTTGGAATAGGCTCGGTGTGATTTACTGACTCAAGTATGTAAAAGCCACTTACCATTGATGACTTCAATACGACAGAACCTTCTTTATGAACTCTTGAATATCCGGCGGCAGCTTCGACACTATTTTCTAGTAAATTACTAACTAACTTACTTTGATCTAAGTTACTCATTGGTAATAGTGTTAGTGGAACTTGTAACTGATAAGTTACATCTACCCCTTCTTTCATAGCCTCGACATAATAATGATGTAAGTGTGCTGTGATATGTCCTTTTTCACCTTTAATGGTTAAATTGACATTTTCGTATTCACCGATCAGTGATTCAACGTATGATCTCGCCTCTATTAACCTTTCTTCTTCCAGCATGTATTGAAAAACATTCATATGCTTCATCACGTCATGCCTTTGACTCCGTATTTCTCGAAAAGCATCTTGTATACCCATCTGCTCTTCTTGCAAAACTGACTCATTCAATAATAAAAGCTGTATTTTACCCAATGATGACCATCTGAAACATTCAACTAGCATATTAACGACCCATAAACTAGTAACTACGATAGGCTTATTACTATAAAACTGAAGAAACACTATGATAATTTGAACGAGCCAAAGTATGCTACTTAACAATAAAATAGCCTCTACTTGGAAGAATATTTTTTGAACCTTCTTCCATAGAAACAACCACACAACAGCATAGACAATTGAGAATGTTATTATCGCGTTAATAGATAGAAATAATTTATGTATGACTGTTAATGAAGATAATAAAAGGACAATAAAGATCACACTCGTATGAAAAATCCTTAAATTCACAATTGTACCCCTTTAAAAATAATTTTCTTGCACGTATTCAAGTTTACTTTTGGTAATAATCGCTGTTTGATTCGTATGCTGAAAAGAGATAGAAAAAGAATTTTTAGCATATATTGAGAAATTTTTTACATAATGTAGGTTAATAATAAAAGATCGGTGAGAGCGAATGAAATTTCGGTTATTCAACTGATCTTCTAAATCGCTTAATGATTGGTACGTTTCAAACTCTCCATCTATAGTAACTAACTTTGATGATCGACCTGTTCTTTCAATAAAGAGAATGCTTTTTTTATCTATAAAGTTCATTTCAGATTTTTGTTTTAACACTAACTTCCCTTCATCTTTTGTAGGTGCCATATGCCTTTTATATCTATTCATACCTTTTATTAATCTATCTCTAGAATATGGCTTTAAAATATAGTCAAGAACGTCCAATTCGAATGCATGAACAGCGTATCCACTATGACCAGTTAAAAAAATTACTTTTATGTCCAAGGCATAAGTTTGAATAAAATCAGCTAATTCATAACCTGAAAGCTTTGGCATTTCAATATCGGTGATCAGGAGATCTATCTCATTCTTCTTTATAAACTCATAAGCTTCTTCAGAATCAGTTGTTGAAAAATGAATCGAGAACATCTCTTCATTTCTTAATAATGCTTCAAGTTTCTCCAAATCGTACTTATGATCGTCAACTAGACCAACCTTCACCATATCCTCACTCCGAAACTAATCTGTTTTTTATATCCTAACATAAATAAAATACCATAAATGGAATTTTCACGACAGGAAAAGAATGTTTCACGACAAAATGGTTGGTAAAATTCATAAGGTTTTGTAAAGTGAAGACAGTTACAAATGAAGGGAGCTAACGGTAGATGATCGAAGTGAAAAACGTATCCAAACTATTTAAGGAAAATAAGAAGACGATTACGGCTGTAAAGGATGTTTCTTTTTCAATTTCAAAGGGTGAGATCGTTGGTCTATTAGGAGAAAATGGCGCTGGGAAAACAACTTTGTTAAGAATGATATCAACAATTATGGAGCCTACAGATGGATCTATTAAGATTAACGGTATTGATATATCCAAGAAAACAATGGGTATAAAGCAGCAAATCGGCGTTTTATTCGGCAGTGAAACTGGGTTGTATGATCGCCTTTCAGCAAGAGAAAATTTAGCTTATTTCGCTTCACTTTACGGTATTAGTAAGCACGAAACGAATGTCCGTATAGATCAATTAGCTGTGCGTTTTGGTATGAAGGATTATATCGACAGAAAAGTTGGAGGATACTCTAAAGGAATGCGCCAAAAGGTAGCAATTGCTAGAACACTCATTCATGATCCTGACATTATTTTATTTGATGAACCTACTACAGGCCTTGATATTACGTCAGCTAATATGTTTCGTGAATTAGTTCATCAGCTACGTAAAGAAGGTAAAACAATTATTTTCTCTAGCCACATTATGGAAGAGGTTAAAATGTTATGTCAGTCCATTATTATGATTCATAAAGGTGAGCTCGTATATCAAGGTGCTATTGATGAACTTTATAAACAAGAAGAAAGTGATGATTTAAACTATATATTCATGTCAAGATTAGTGAGAGGTGCTTAAAGTGATTTGGACAATTTTTAAGAAAGAATTAATTGACTCGCTTCGTGATCGTAAGACAATCATGCTTAGTATTCTCATTCCAATGTTATTTAGCTTAGGAATGGTGTTTTTCTACGAGGCATTCTTCTTTCAAGACTCAACTGAAAATTATACAGTTGCTGTAGAAAACTCGATAGATGATAAAACATATGAATGGTTTTCTAATTTAGAAAGTATAACTGTTTCAAAGGAGACTGATCCCATCCAAACTGTGAAAGACGGAGAAGCAACAATTGCCTTATATGCAGAACAAGAATTTCTTGACAAGATTGAACAAGGTGGATCACCAACTATAGAGATATACGTAGATCAATTTAGTCAAAAAGGCGAGCTAGCTACCAGTACATTAAACAACCATTTAAATACTTTAAAAGAAACCGTCCAACAAAAAAGATATGAAGACTATAATTTAGACGCTGGAGCATTTCAACCATTTCAATTCTCCATTAATAGCATTTCTGAATCTGAGGAGGATACATCAAGCTTTCTCCTAAGCATTCTTGCTCCACTAATTATTGTGATGTCTATTATTACGGGTGGTATTCCTACTAGTAATGATTTATTTGCAGGGGAGAAAGAAAGGAACACGATGGAAGCATTATTAATGACACCAGTGAAACGCACAAACATACTTTTTGGTAAATGGCTAACCGTTTCTACCTTAAGTACGTTTAGTGGAATTTTTGCGACAGTGATGTTCGTTATTACGACGAAATTATTTACCGAAGGACTAACGAATGTTATACCAGACGACAAAGTGGCTCCATTCATTGGGGTTATGAGTATCGGAATTTTAGCTTTTGCACCCTTAATTTCTAGCATAATGATGATGCTAAGTCTATTAGCAAATACCGTTAAGGAAGCTGGAAATTACATCTCGCCTTTGTCTATGTTAGCGATGATTCCATTCTTTTTACTAATGGGCTTATCTGTAAATGAATTAACTACAACCCATTTCCTCATTCCTTTTTTCAATATTTTCGCCTTAATTAAACAATTAATTTTCGGGGTGTATTCTATTGAAAGCATAGGAATGGTAGTAGGAAGCTCAGTTCTCGTTATCGTGATCTTGTTTTTACTTGGCGCACTTATGTTTAAAAAAGATCGATGGGTATTAGGAAAAGGGGCCTGACCCACACCTATTTAACACGTTAATGTAGCGGGGTTCAGGCCCCCGCTCTAAGTATAGGGGAGTGTAAGGATGTCAAACCTATTAGAAATTCAAAATCTTAGGAAATCATATCATAACAAAGATGTGTTAAAAGATATTACATTTAATGTACCCACTGGTTCAATAGTTGGATTCATTGGTGATAACGGAGCAGGTAAATCAACAACAATTAAAGCAGTTCTAGGATTAATTTCTAAAGATAACGGTTCCGTAAAATTATTTGGTAAAGAAAATATAAATAAACATGCCAGCATTAAGGAAAAGATTGGAGTCGTTTTTGATGCTATGAATCTACCGGCTCATCTTACGATAAAACAACTAAATAAAGTTTTTGAAAAACTGTTTAATTCATGGGATGAAGATAATTTTTATCGATTAGTTCATTCTTTCTCTTTACCTATAGCTAAAAAAGTAAATAAATTCTCTCGTGGGATGTCAATGAAACTGTCTGTAGCTGTTGCGTTATCCCATAATGCACAATTATTAATCCTAGATGAAGCGACAGGTGGGCTTGATCCTTCATCAAGAGAACAATTGCTAGATGAGTTAAGAAGCTTTGTCAGTATAAGTAATGGTGCCATATTACTTTCCACTCATATCATAAGTGACATTGAAAAAATAGCTAGCCACCTTGTCATTATAAAAGATGGTGAAATTTTATTAAATGAAGAGAAAGATAATGTTCTAGAAAAGTACGCTATTGTAGATATGGATAACGAACAATTAATTTTACTGAACAAAAAAATCGTTGTTGCGAAAAGAAATTATGGCTCCTATTGTAGTGTACTTGTTACAGATAAACAACAATTGCCAAGGGGTATTGAAGCTAAAACCATCACATTGGACGAGCTTAGTGTCTTTTTAACGAGGAGTGAAAATAAGTGAGTGGTTTATTATTAACTAACTACTACCTAGTTTATAGAAGCGTATTTGCTTACTCAGGACTAGCAATTTTGGTGTCTGGATTAATGTTATTTTTCGGAGATACTTCAATGTACCGCTTTGCGGCTTTGTTAACTACCTTACTAGTCGCGATGCCTGCAATTGAAATTATTAAATATGAAGGCAAGTCTGGTTATGATAAGTATGTACTTACATTACCTGTTTCTAGAAGTAATATAGTAAAGAGCCACTACTTTTTCTATTTGTTAACTGTAATTATCGGTACTATATTATCATATGCCATATTGTATGTGTATGGTCTCATTTCAGAATCACCAATCAATGCTATATTAAATATTGTCTTTTTGGGTACTGTCATTGTGCTCATTTCCGGAGCAATTGCCTATCCTTTTCTCTATGTATTTGGATTAGAAAAATCTGATGCTATTTCAATAGGAAGTGCATTTGGTGGGCTTGTTACTACTCTTGGCCTACAAAGTTTAGTTGGCTATTTAATAGAACAATTACCACTTAACATAGATCACTCTTTATTCGTTCCAGTTATATTTTTATTATTTGGAATTATCATATATATCCTTTCATTTTTTGTTGCTGCACTTATATATCGTAGGAAAGAATTTTAATATTTTTTCTTTGGCAACTGCTTATGTTGTTAGCAGATAATTATAATGCATTGCTCTGAGGCATTACATTAAATGATCTTGAAAACTTCTAAAAAGTAATTATTTCTTAAATGAAGTACTAGGAGAAAATAGATTAGTATTTTTAATAGATTTTCTCCTAGCATGTTTCCTAAGAGTTCATTGTAATCATAATCTAAAGAAAGAAAAAGCAAACAAGGCACCTTGTAGGACCTCATCTACTGTTTTCATTAGGTATCTAGACTATTCGGTCATCCCCTGCTTTTTGACAACAGAAAACCGAAGCGGATTGCATGTTCGATTTCGTCTGTGAATGCTCGAAAGAATGTATCACGAACTCTTAAATCTTTTGTTAACAAGTAGCTATTACGGTATGATTCATAAGCTTTTAGTTCATCTTCATAAGCAAGCTTTAACCCTTCACGATATGTTCTAAAAACGACCTTATCAATTTTGTATTTAGGTTCATTACCAGTTAAAACGGTGTATAAGTCTGCAAATAATTTGAGGTGCTCTCGTTCATCTTCTAAAGCATGTGCAAGGTCGTTCTTATGTTGCTCATTCGGTGCAGCCTTTAATAATCTTTCATAAAAATCAATTGCTGTTGCTTCACCTATTACAGCTTCATTTAAAGCTTCAACAACTTGCTGTGTATTGACTTCATGATCAGATCGATTATTTACTTGTGTATTTAAATGTCGTTGTTGAGGGTGGACAAGAGCTTGTTGATTCGGGTACTGTGGAGTGTAATAATACATACAATCATCCTTCCTTCATTTTCATATATGTATCATACGAAAAAAAAACTAGGCATGTGCCTGTCAATGGATAAGATGTTGATAATTAATATTGAGCTAATGTTTGAGGAAGTACAAAGACTATTTACGTAGTGACCTTCGCTTCTCGTCCAACTTTACATACTAATCTCATTAACAATCTATGTGCAACCGGGAACAACAAAAACATAATATCTATCGTTCTTCTCATTGGCAGTGGACAAATTATCGGTTTATTTTTGTGCACACCGTCTATAGCTACTGTTGCTAGTTTCTCTGGAGACATCATTTTTTGTTTTTTAAGTTGATTAGTCATCATTCGTTTGTCCATTTTAATTGCTTTTGCATTGTCAAACGCTGATGTTCGAACGAATGCAGGACATAGTGTGCTTACGTTAATTCCGTGATTTTCAGCCTCATAATGAAGAGATGTAGTTAAACCAATTACTCCATGTTTTGTTGTAGCATATGCTGCACTTAATGGAGAAGGACCCAGTCCAGCAGCAGATGCAGTGTTAACTATATAACCCCAGCCTTGTTTCTTCATTAATTGATAACCAAATTGCGTTCCATAAATAACCCCCCACACATTTACGTCCACAATGTCTTCCCAATGTTCAATGGACATATCATATAGTTCACCATACATCGCAAAACCCGCATTATTAAAAATATAATCTATCCTGTTAAACTCACTATATATTTCTGAATAAAAGCTCCTTACCATTTTCTCATTTGTTACATCTAAACATATAAATTTAGCATTTACACCATCTTTGTTTAGTTCATCTTCAGTACACTTTCCGTTTCTCTCATTAATACCTGTTATGACTACAAACACGTTCCTTGAGGCTAATTCATTGCAAATTGCCTTCCCTATTCCTGATGCACCACCAGTTACAATCGCTACCTTTCTACCGCTCATCATGTAAAACCCTCCGATTTAATGAGATTTATAGCTTGCTGTAAAAACAGATCTACATGAGAAACCATTTTTTATTATGACTATAAACTTTGTAGAAAATTGGCTTTCATACAAAACTAATCAGCAGTCTAATTTGTTTTTCGTAACAGGATTTCTAACATATACACCCATTGAAAAGAACAACAATTAATAACAGTACTAATTAATAACATCAGCCTTTTTTATATCATTTTGTATTGACGTGTTGACCATTTTCTCATATTGCTCAGCGACAAATGTAGCTCCTACAGAATTTAAGTGGACGCCATCAAGAGTTAGGTATAACCCCCTTTTTGATGAAATATGATCAACTCGAACAGCTTTTTTATAAAGGAGAACATCAAATAAAATTTTAATAGCACTAGTAGATATATAATTTGAAGTATTAAGGCCATCGAGTTCGTTTTTGAAGAGGGAATGTAAATCTAAACATGCTACATTATCGTATTGTATAGAGATCGTATGAATTAAAGAAGATAGTTGCTTCAATGTGTTGTTAGCATCATTGTCCAATTTCTCCCCTATAACTGAAGGTGTGACAGTGACAATCTTAGTTGATGATTCAGACAAGATACGAAGAATCTGATGATAGTATTGCTTAAATTCTTGATGATTTTTTGCAAAAGGCTGTGGTTTGACACCTAATAATTGTGAATATACATCATTGATTCCTATCCATAAAAACGTTAAATCGTATTCGTAAGGAAAAGTTGTATTTGCTAAACGTTTGTTTAAGCTGATTACCGTATCCCCTGCTTTTCCATAGTTATCTATTAAGATATCTTTATTTCTCTTTTGTAGAATTGATGAAAAAGAAACACCTGGTTTTCCTTCAGTTAAACTATCTCCTATTAAAGCAATACGCATTAATTGCTCCTCCTTTAAATTGTTTTAAAAACACAGTTTCGTTCATCTCATTAAAGTTTACGTCAGAAATAGCTGGAGCCCAACTCAATTATTCTTTCATGCATCAAGTAGACGACAAGAAAGGGCTAAGAAGGAATGATGATTTCACATGTATATTATTTGAACGTTCGTTCAATTTCTATTAAAAAAATATCATTGTTGTTAAGGTTTAATTGATTCTAAAAATATAGTCACGGCTTCAATAAAAAGTTTTTCTAAAGTTTCAAATTCAAGAATACCAATTGATGCACATAAACCGCCCATCCAGGAGCTAAATAACATTGTTGTCTCTAGGATGTTATTTATAGAAAATTCTCCAGTCTCAAGACCTTCTTGAAATATTTCAAGATAAGTTTCAAAGGGAACAGCAGCAAGGTCTGTATATAAGTTTTGAACAGTATTAGGATCCACTTGATCGTTAGTAGCCATTTCTCTTCCTGCTTGTAGCAATGGGGTTTCAAAATTATATAACACATGTCTCGCTATTCCAAACAGTTTCTCAGTTGTATTTTCAAATGAAATTGATGTGCGCTGCCATTTCTCCCTCCATTCAGTCATTGATTTTTTAGCTAAGAATACAAATAGCATTTCCTTATTTTCAAAGTAATAATAAATATGGCTTTTGCTTAAACCAGTTGCTTTGGATATATCGCTTATCGAAGTAGCCGCATAGCCTTTTTGAGAAAATATTGAAGTTGCATGTGAGATAATTTTCGACTTAGCATCTTCTTTTGGCAAGTTTTTCTTATCCAAATAATCACTCCATAATGAAATTTACATACATTTGAACGATTGTTCAAAAAAATATTACCATATCATTAGGTACTATTCAAGAATTTTCAAACAATTAAGCATAGGATCATACTATTTATATTTTTTAATGAAGAATATTTTTTAAATGCTGAACATGACTCCTATCTTCATCAATGATTTTCTCAACTATTTTTAAGCTTTCATCATCCAAATCTCCTCTTACGATATCCTCTGACATTTTAATTGAATAGGTATTTTCACCCTCAATAAGCCCTTGAACAATTCCTTCTTTTGTATCAGGAAATCCCTTGATTTCACTTACAAGTTCTTTTACATTACCTACAATACCAGGATTATCTACAGGCTTACCTCCTAAGTTTTGAATCCTTTCAGCTAATAGATTTGCATGTTCTTTATGATTTTGTTGTATTTGTTGTAGATCCTTTCTCAATTCATCATCTTTTACATTTTGCATATAGCTTTCATAAGCATGTATACCCATATATCTTCCTTTCAATAATGCATTTAATTCTTTAATAACTACGTTGTTCTCCATCATCTATCCCTCCTTATATGTGCATAGTATGATCAAATCAATATTTATCATATACATAAGTTGTATAGGACAATGCTATACATACCTCATCTCTTTTTCTCGCACAATTATTAACTACAGGTTGAAATAAGAGATAAATATTCAATTCTTCACAAAAAAAAATAATTGATATTAAAAACCCAAAATTAAATGATTGTTTGTAATTTATATTGTTCCTATTTTAATATAGAAATGACCGTTCTATAATTATCACGAAAACCGAAGCTGAATGCTTGATGCATGCAAAATACGAGTCATTGTGAGAAATGGAGACGATTTAAGGGTTAGAGCTGAGTTACATATTCTATTTTTCTAGATTGGGGTACAATGGTCATTCCCTACTTAACCTTCACTGTCTTCACATAGTTTCAGTTTGAAGTGAGTGCATTTTGACCGATAAATGATAAAAACACGCACTAACAAGAGAGTGCGTGTAGAAATTTTACTTACTGTTTTTCATTCCTATTTTTATTTGTTGTAGCTTCATTCACTAGTTCATCATACGATTTTACTTTGCCGTGTGGATTTTGAGATTGCTTCCTAACAGACCATTGTCTTTCTTGTTGCCCTTTTGACTGTGTCATAAAAAACCTCCTATGAATACTTGTCCTTTGTTATGATGTCAATGTAAGTACATTATTATTCTTTGTTACTAATTTAAATCGGAGATTCATCGTCTTAAAGAAGAAAAACATCATGATTCGAACTAATTATATCGTTATTAATTAATATGAAATACAATAATCAATGGGAGCATTCTTTATAAAAATCTGTCTGATTGATCAGGATAATTGATTATTCAGGAGAATTTGTTCTTCTAACCATTTTGTAAGCACCATTCATTTGAAAGTGAGGGTACCGATATTAAAGATCGCAAATTTTTATACATCATCCTTTTGGCACACTTATTATTATTTATAGCCTTTCGTTTTCTACCATTATTTTGGTACACACTTCCAATATCGCTGTTCGTATTATCTTACATATCGATAAATATTGAAAGAATGCACTTTGAAGGTAGTTGGATAAGGAGTTTAATAATAGGTTGCTGCTCAGGAGTAGCGTTGTACTTGATATTTGTAGTTGGAAAGGTAGTTATAATAATTTTACAATTACCATTCATTAATCAAATTCAAGCCCTTTATGAAACAGTAAATCCAACCCTTTGGTGGCACTATATTGTTTTGTTTTGCGTTATTATCCCTGGAGAAGAACTTTTTTGGCGTGGCTTGATTCAACAACGTCTTTCATATTTAATTAAGCCAGAACAAGCCATATTTGCAGGAGCTATTTTATACGCATCTGCACACATTTATGCAGGTAATATTGTTTTAGTTCTTGCATCTTTAATAGGAGGTATAATATGGGGTAGTTTATATGTTTGGAAAAGGAATATGGTTTTACTTATCAGTTCTCATATAATTTTTGATTTGTTTTTAGTCATACTTTTCCCACTTTCATAAAATTTTTTTCGAAAAGGATTTTTAGCAACTAGATGGTGGTTTGAGCCAAAGTCGCTGTAATACAAGGAAAGGATGCTAAATAACTACGTTCTTTTCTTGCTCGTAAAGACATTGTCTCCTATGTTCTATGACAACAGATAGTATTAACATTCGTTTTACTTGCTCAAATCTCCCATCTAATTGCATAACTTTAAATTAGTGACCTTTCAATGAAAATCACTCGGCATCTTAGGTATTGTATGGATAAACCATATTCCAAAGACGCCAATTGATATCCACGAAAAATGATGGCTAGACAAATCAGCCACCTTTTTCTTATATTAAACCCAATGTTTAACATTACTATACTACTGATTAGTCATAGTACGTTTATTTGAACTATCCCCAATTCAATACTCCTTCTATTTATAAATTCATTTTACTGTTATGTAAAACTATTTTTACTTTGTTTCTTTAAATGTTCGTATTCCCTTCTATGTAGAAGAAGACATACTCTCCCCTGCTCTTATCTGTTATTCTTCTTCTTTCAACTTTATGCGCTTAAGAATTGCCCTCTTACGATACATCATGGTTCCTGCTTCGGCTATATCATTTACTGCAGAGCGATTTATAAAAGCACCAAACAGGAGTCCAGCAATCGGGATCATTTGAAAAAGCTTCTTCCAGCCAATCTGATCACGATATGAAAATACAACCTCTCTCCATCCTTGAAGTTCTGAAACAACTTCTCTGCTTTGTTCATTTTGATTAGAGTCGAACATCGACAACTGCTGTAAAATAGTTTTTTTGCCAACAATATCAGCAGAAATAAATTGCAAAACCTTCACGATGAAAATTCTTTCATTTTTATCAGTAGGATCAAAACCATAACAGATCGCTATGTCTTGAAGAGTTTTTAATTGGATGCCGAGCAACATAGGTATATCTATAGTTAGAGTAAATATACCTCCAACTCCAGTGCTTGCCCCCTGCAATGTGGCTGCTCTTTTTCGATTTATTGACAGCCTTGCAGCAGCTTCATCCATACTCGCAATAGGCAGGTTTTCTACATCCTCTAAAGTTAGAATATTTTGCTTGGGATAATAATTTTTCAAAGCAGCTATCGAGCTTAAATACGTGCCTCCTGATTGGATATATGACCCTAGCTCATCAAGAATCAATCCAACCTTCTTTTGGATGAATTTAGGTGTGAATCTGTCAATCAATTTGAAAGGTAGCCGTCCGAGCTTATCCCAAAACCATAAATCACTCTGATCTTTTTCCCAGTCTTCACAAGTCTTTAGCTCGTTTCTTAAATATGCTATCGTTTCGATCATTTATGTGCATCCTTTCAAAGATGGAATTATTGTTGATTTACTAACATACGTACTAAAATAATAAAGGTTTAAAGTGTGTTATACAATCCCTTTATACTGTCACACTATCAATCAGACAAAACCAATTAATTCAAACTCTTAACTCTATGTAATTCTACAATTTGTCCTATAAGTCAGAACAACGAAAAAACTATACTTCTCCATCAATCGCCTTTATTATTTTAGTGTAAATTTTTAACAGTTAGTATCGTAATTTTGTAAAAATGAGTAAAAAAGATTTACGTTGGGAGATTGTTCCACTAAAATACTCTCTAGGGGGGATTGTGTTGTCACAAAAGGATCTTTCAAAGATTATTATTATTGTTGCAGGAACTGGTTTAATATTATTTGGTATCATAATTATATTTAAAAGCTATAGTTTTGCAGATTATCTCATGCGTAATAAATTTTTTAGTCGTTCATCCGTAAGAAGCCCTGAGCCGAGTGAAATGTTATTGGCTACTAAATTATATTTTGCTAGTTGCTTATCTGTTGGGATCTTAACTACTTTAGGAGGGATGTTCACAACAACTATTGGTCTAGTTAAAAAATATTGAGCTAGACCTCATTTTTTGCTTTCACATTAATTGTAGCTTTTCCTATTTAGAGCCTAACAAGTATATAACTAACATTTAGGGCATTTTGCCTTCTCCAAAGACTACAAACATCATGTAACACACATCAGTTAAACATATATATATGTAAAAAAAGCAACACTGTTTACGAAAGGAGCCTTAGTAAAGACTATCTTCGCATTAGTTGTTGCTTTTCGGTCAATGTTTTAAGCACATATACCTCTTGCCTTCGGGGCATCTTTTCTTCTCGAAAGATATAAAAACCACTTAACACACATCAGTTAAATATATATAGGTAAAAAAGAAACACTGTTTACGAAAAGAGCCTTAGTAAAGACTATCTTCGCATTAGTTGTTGCTTTTCGGTCAATGTTTTAAGCACATATACCTCTTGCCTTCGGGGCATCTTTTCTTCTCGAAAGATATAAAAACCACTTAACACACATCAGTTAAATATATATAGGTAAAAAAGAAACACTGTTTACGAAAAGAGCCTTAGTAAAGACTATCTTCGCATTAGTTGTTGCTTTTCGGTCAATGTTTTAAGCACATATACCTCTTTCCTTCGGGGCATCTTTTCTTCTCGAAAGATATAAAAACCACTTAACACACATCAGTTAAATATATATAGCTAAAAAAGAAACACTATTTACGAAAAGAGCCTTAGTAAAGACTATCTTCGCATTAGTTGTTGCTTTTTGGTCAATGTTTTAAGCACATATACCTCTTGCCTTCGGGGCATCTTTTCTTCTCGAAAGATATAAAAACCACTTAACACACATCAGTTAAATATATATAGGTAAAAAAGAAACACTGTTTACGAAAGGAGCCTTAGTAAAGACTATCTTCGCATTAGTTGTTGCTTTTCGTAATTAGAGCTGAGAAATAACTCCAAAACTTTCAGATTGGGACGTCTAAATTTTCAGATCCACAATTAACAAACAATATGAAAATCTCCGTAAAAAAACATGATGACTTCATGTAAGAATATGTATTTTCCATTCAAAGGCTTATTCCTTCACTATTGTAAAAAATAGTCTCTTTTACGGTTGCGGCTGTTCCTTATGAATATCACTCAAATCAACATTGTACAGCTTCTCCCATTCATCACGTAGAACACCCATCTTAATAGAATCATAGTAAATACCGTTATGGTAACGACATTTTCTCAAACGCCCTTCAAGCTTCATTCCAAGCTTTTCTGCTGATTTCATCATTCGTTCATTACCTGACCAAGTTGTTAAACCAACCCGTTCGATAGGAAAACGTTTAAACATTTCTGTCACCCACAATACTAAAGCATCCGTTCCATAACCATCGCTCCAATAATTTGGGTCATAAATAATTATGCCAACCTCAAGCCATCGAGTTGGCTTATATTCCCAATAATAAGTTGTTGTACCTACTAGCTTGCCATTCACCTCGATTGCAAACAAACTCGCTTCTTGCATTTTCTTTGACGTACTTACTTTAAACTCTTCTAAACTTTCTTTTGCTAAAGGAAAATAAGGTCCATCCCATTTTTTCCATTCTGGTTCATCTTCACCGTAGATAAAATCCCATAACGTTGGTAGATCCTGCTGTTCAATTGATCTTAATATTACTTTATTTCCGACTGTTTTCATTTCCAAATTCCTTTCAAAGACTGTTCAACTTAGGAGTAATCTTCTGTTGTTGAACATACGCAATACATTAGATGTCCATATTTTTATTCTTTTTGGTACTAAATAACATACCAAGTCCAATTATAATCAGCACTACAGGCCAAAACTCAAAAATTGATATTGGTAATAAGTTATCGATAAAAAAGAAGATACCTAGAAATGATAATATAGAGACTGGGATTAGTAAACCGTTTTCCCGACCTCCAAATAGCCATAATTCAAATAACCCTAAAGCAACTGCCAGCAAATATATAGGCCAAGTATTTACAGCATAACCCCAACCGAATGTTGTGTGAAAGAGCATTACTGAGCCAATAACGAGTAAGATACCCCCAGGAACGAGAACCCCAGCAGAGCTCCTTTTAGCTCCCCCTGCGAAAAATCCAATATGAAATCCAAGACCAACAATTACTAATGTCAAAGGCCAAAGAGTTACCCAAAAATTATTGATTACATCAAATGTATCTAGCAAAAAAAAGATACCAATAATTATCAATAACAAGCCGCTAGTTATTCTACTCATTACTATCTCCCCCTCTTGATCGTACTACAATCGTATGTTTATATATTTATTATAATTCATATTCTTGGGAATTGTTAGTCTACAACCCATAATCATCCAAATAAGCTTTTTCATCATTAAGAGCCCTATACAACGATTAAGGCTTTTCCACTTCATATGTTAATAGTAAGTCTTTTCCACTTTTTTCTTTATGATATACTAAATTTAATTAATAATGATCGTTTTATATCAACCTTGCACTCCTGACTCCATTTCTTCTCACTGGTTGTTGTTTTATGTACTAAGAAAACTAAGCGGGTTACACCTTGAATTTCGGGACATCATTTCTTCTAGATACCTTGAAAATGCACCTTCCTAACAGGGTCTCAAATGAAGTGAAAAAAACAATAATGTTTACGAAAAGAACCTAACGAAAAAAGGTTATTTACTTATTATTTACATAAATGGAGGTTTTGGTTATGAAAATCGGATTGGCTCAAACAAGGTTTCCAAAATCAGCAAACGAAGGGTTAGAAACAGTTAAGCAAATGATACATCAGACCTCTCATCATCATTGTGACCTTATTTGCTTTCCTGAATCTATCATTCCTGGGTTAAGAGGAGTAGGTTATAAAGTTGATGAATATAATCACAGTTTTCAAATCTCTGCATTAGAAAAAATTTGTTCATTAGCTAAGCAAA
This sequence comes from Bacillus sp. SM2101, assembly GCF_018588585.1. Lineage (NCBI taxonomy): Bacteria > Bacillati > Bacillota > Bacilli > Caryophanales > Bacillaceae > Bacillus > Bacillus sp. SM2101. The sequence goes on along the minus strand of NZ_JAEUFG010000008.1, from coordinate 207,590 downwards.
CAAAAACTGCCGTAATTATCCCCATGGAGTGGCAAGATGAACTTGGATTCCATATCGTTGCATTTGTAATAAATAATAATGGTGAAATACTAGGTTATCAAACTAAAAACCAAATTGCTCCAGACGAAGACTTTTTCGGTTATGTCCCTGGAGATGGGCGTTATATATTCGAAATTAATAATGTGAAATTTGGCATTGTCATTTGCCATGAAGGTTTTAGATATCCAGAAACTGTTAGATGGGCAGCTATGCGTGGTGCTAGCATTGTGTTTCATCCACAATATACAGGTTGTGTTGATAATCCCGAATTTTTTAATCAAGCAATGGTGTGTAGAAGTTTAGAAAATGACATTTATTTTGCAAGTGTAAATTATGCTTTAGAAAATCAAAAAAGCACCTCTTCTTTAATCTCTCCATCAGGAGAACGATTAATAGTTGGACAACAAAATGCACAGGAATTATTAGTTTATGATATTGACACAAAGCTAGCGACTAGGTTGCTAGCAAATCGTTTCAAACCCGATTTATTATCATAAGCTCCATATTAAATCAAAACGCTTTGATTCTATTTTTACTAAAGTAGCTTAGTTAGCTAAGATTTAATAGCATTATCCTTGTTACAAATGTATATCGTCTATTTCTATGTATGAAAATCAACAGTCAATGTGTATAAAGTAGAAAATAAGGTTTTATTTTTAACCATTCAATAATAGTCCCTTACCTTTGTTTGGGACTATTATTACCTTAATTGTGGTATGATAATCTTTACTTCTGTGCCTACACCAGGTTGACTTTCAAAGCTAATTCTCCCATCCATTGATTGTATTATTCTAATCGAAACCATCGTACCTAATCCAGTACCTTTATCTTTCGTTGTATAAAATAATGTTCCTATTCTATTAAGCTGTTCTTTAGTCATCCCTTTTCCAGTATCCTTGATTATTATATAGAAGTACATACCATCACTCGTTACAGTAATATTTACACTTCCTCCGTTTTCCGAGGCCTCAATAGCGTTTTTAATGATATTGACGAAGGCTTGTTTGATTTGATTTCGGTCGGTTAATACATGATCACTAGAGTTCAACGAAATTTTCAATTGTATATCTTCTTTAGAAGCAAATGGCTCTAGTAATTTACAAACATCAATAATAACCTCATTTAAAGGGAAACTCTCAACTTTTTCAAACTGTGGTTCCGCAAAATTCAAATAATCACTAATAGTAGATTCTGCCCTTCCAAGTTCACTAAGGACGATTCTGAGATATTCCAGATTTTCACTCTCTTGTTGTTTTTCCATTAACTGAAGAAACCCCTTAACCACTGTCAATGGATTTCTAATTTCATGGGCGATGGAAGCAGCTAACTCTCCTATTGTGTTTAATTTCTCAGCATTTTGTATTTCTTGTTTCATCCTTTCTCTTTCTATCACTACTTCATACAGCTTAGCTGCAAATCCAATGCCTATGTTAAGGATGATTCCAAAAATAATAATATAAAAAAGTAACTGTTTAACATCCCCATCTATACTTCCATCAAATATAAGCCAACTAACTAAGATCCCAAGCTGAATAAACGCAGGCCAAAAGCTTACTATGACTGCAATAACAATACGTTTACTCTTCTCAAAGTTCCAAAAGCGCATAGAAAAGAGCATTGGAATGGAAGCTGCCAACAGCACGCTAATATATCCATAAAATAAAGCTTCTCCACCCATATATGTTCTAGTCATAATAATAAAAAATACTACAATGCCCCCGCTAATTGGTCCTCCGTATAGAAATGATAATACGAGAGGGACATATCTTAAATCCCAATACAAACCAAAATTATATGTTGAAAATAACATACAAAGCGCTGCTGCTGTACCTTGCATCAAACCATATATATAAGGATTAAAGATATTTAGTTTTTTGTTTTCGAAAATAACAAAATAAAATAACACTGGTGCAAAAATAATTAATACATGTAAAAATAACGTTTCTGCTAACATTAAAATTTTCTCCACATCATTTTTTTTACTTTCTTCAAAGGGATTTTGTCCATGGTACTTGTGCTGTTTACATATTAATTATTTTTGCACATTATTTTGTTTTTATGGAATTAGGCCATTATAGCCCCATGTTTTTTGCTATAATTTGCTTCATTATCTCGTTTGTACCAGCATATATTGAGCCCACTTGTACATCTCTAAACCTTCTAGCAATCTCATATTCTTCCATAAAACCATAGCCACCATGTAACTGCATACATTCAGTCGCTACCTTTTTAGCGAGGTCAGTTATCCACCATTTTGCCATTGAAACTTCAGTAACGACATGTTCACCATTCATATGCTTGCTAATCAAATCATTTACAAATGTTCTACCAATCTGTATTTCAGTAGCCATCTCTGCCAATTTAAAACGCGTGTTTTGAAATTTACCGATAGGTCTACCAAATGCCTCACGCTGTTTCACATAGTTTATTGTTATTTCGAGCATCCTTTCGCATGAAGCCTGAGTTGCGATTGCTAAAACGAGTCGTTCCTGCTGAAGTTTTTCCATAAGATAATAAAAGCCATTTCCTTCTTCACCTAATAAATTTGTAACTGGCACACGACAATCCTCGAATATTAACTCTGAAGTATCATTGGAATGTAGCCCAACCTTCTTTAGTTGCTTTCCTTTTTTGAATCCTGATGTGCCATCTTCAACAACGATTAAACTAACACCTTTATATGCGGGTTCTGCTTGTGGATCTGTTTTACACACGACGATGACGAGGTCAGAGTGTATCCCATTTGTTATGAATGTTTTTTCACCATTCAGAATGTAAGAATCCCCATCGCGAATAGCTGTTGTTTTTACAGCCTGTAAATCTGACCCAGTGCCAGGCTCAGTCATTGCGACTGCTGAAATAAGATCACCTGTTAAAGCTGGTGGAAACCACCTTTTCTTCTGTTCTTCTGTCCCATAGGAGTCGATATAAGGCATAACAACATCATTATGTAAGCCTATTCCTCCTAGGCCTCCCCCTATTTTGTCAAGCTCTTCTCCAATGATAACCGAGTAACCAAAGTCTGCATTGATTCCACCATATTTCTCGTCAACCCATGGGCATAAATACCCTTGTTCACCCATCTTCTTCCAAAATGTTCGAGGAATACATTTCTCTTCTTCCCATTGTTCAAAATAAGGCAAAGCTTCTTTCTCCAAAAATTTTCGTAATGAACGGCGAAATATTTGGTGTTCCTTGTTAAACAATTTATTATCTTGCATAACTGTAGTACTCACTAACATTCCCCCTTATAATAATTATCTTATACAATAACAATGGTTCACTTAGCCATGTTATCGTTTCCATTAATCTCTATGGCTACAATTCTACACATCTAGAAGGTGTGTATAGTTATACTCGTTCAATAATCATTGCTGACCCTACACCTGCTCCGCCGCTTATCCCTATTGCGCCAAACTCATAATCTACTCTCTCCATTTCGTCCAATAAAGTAGAAAGGAGCATTCCCCCGGTAGCACCTAATGCATGCCCCATTGATATGACGCCGCCATTGCTGTTTACTCTCTCATGATCAAGATTATATTCATTAATGAAGTGTAAGACAGTAGCGCCGAAAGCTTCATTATACTCATAAATATCTATGTCTTTGGCAGTTAGATTTGCATTATCAAGCGCTTTGGCAAGTGCATGTTGTCCCCCTGTAAGAAGAAGAGGATGCACCGACGTAGTTGCAGTCATGCGTATTCGGGCTCTCGGGTGTAGCCCTAGTTCTTCACCTTTTTCTTTTGTACCTATTAAAATGACAGAAGCTCCATCAGCTAATGCAGGGGAACTTCCCCAGTGGTGTGTAGGAGTGAACTCAGTCAGCGATGGTATAGAAGATAATATGGTTTTGTCTGTTTCACCTCCTTTAAAGCTCGGTTCTATGGAAGAAAAAGTTGTATCGTTAACATGCTCTAAAAAACATTCATCTTGTGTTAATAATAAAGTACCATCTTGTGCGTACACAGGTATGAGAGATTTAATAAAATATCCTTCTCTCGTAGCTCTACTCGCTCTTCGATGCGATTCGATGCTATATAAATCAACGTCTCTTCTTGAAATTGAATACAATGATGCCATAATATCCGCAGCAACACCCATATGAACGAACTGAGTAGTTTGCATTACTTCTCTATCCGTGAACCAGGCTCCTTCATCAGAAAACATTGGCACGCGAGAAACTGATTCTACACCTCCTGCAATGATTAAATGATCAGTTTTTGTTGCAATTTTTTGTGTTGCAATACTGATCGCATCTAATCCAGAAGTACAAAATCGATTTACCGTCATTCCTCCAACAGAATGATGTAACCCAGCATGAAGTGCAGCTACTCTAGCAATATTAGCACCTTGTTCCTTCGTTTGGGTAACACAGCCTAGAATTATATCATCGATTTTCTTAGCATCGAAGTCGTTTCGTCGGACAATTTCTTTTAACAACAAACCTATTAAATTGATGGGTTTGAACGAACGTAAAGAGCCATTTTTTCGGGCTGAACCTCTCGGTGTTCTAATTGCATCAAAAATATATACTTCCATTATATATACTTCCATTATCTCCCCACCTTCATATACAAATAATTGATGGTGTATTACATAGGGAAGTAGGCTACACCCCTACTACGAAACTTGCACTTGTAGTTGTGCTACCACCTATGTTCAGCGTAGCAACATTTTTTGAGCCCTCTATCTGATAATCTCCTGCCGTGTTCGTCACCTGCTTATAAGCATCTAAAAGCATTCTAACCCCTGTTGCTCCAACCGGATGACCTGCCCCTATCAACCCTCCACTTGGATTAATTGGGAGCTTTCCATCTTTTGCTATCATGCCAGATTCAATTGCTTCATAACTTCTCCCTGGAGCTGTTAAACCAAAATGATCGATAGCCAAATATTCTGAGATCGTAAAACAATCATGTGTTTCTATTACATCTAGTTCATCAATGCTCTTAATATTCGATCTAAACAAAGCATCTAAAATTGTTCTTCTTACATGAGGAAATACATACGGTGAATCGCTACTTTCTTGCATTTTATCCTTTAACAGCATAGTAGCAGTCCGATGTCCCCACCCTTTAATTTTAGGTATTGTTGATAATCTAATGTCTTTACGCTTTGCATATTCAATTGCATAAGCTTCTGAAGCTAGAATAATACATGCTGCACCATCGGTAATTCTTCCGCAGTCTATTTGCCGTAGCCTTCCCTCAATTACCGGGTTTTGTTGTTCATCTTCTAGAAAATTCTCTTTATCTAGTTTCCAGTTTCTTGTTTGTGCATTTGGGTTACTTTGCGCATTATACAAATTTTTCTTAGCAAGTTCAGCTAAGTGCACATTAGACAACCCGTACCTTTTATCATATTCTTCAGCAATTTCACTAAAAAGATATGGCCATGGATATGTTGCATTTACCGCCTCTTTGCCTAGCCAACATGCAGACCCTAAGTATTCTGCTGCCTTCCTTGCTGGAACATTTTTCATCTCTTCTATTCCAATAATACAAGCTAAATCGTAACGTCCTGCCTCAATTTCAGCAGAAGCTGCAAGTACCGCCATACTACCTGAAGCACAAGCAGCTTCATGGCGTGATGTTGGGATTCCAGCAAAATCTGGATGGATAGCTGCAAATAAACCTCCTAATTGTGCTTGTTTATTAAATAGTTCCCCCGCAAAATTTCCTATATGTGCAGTATCGATTTCAAGGGGGGAAATATCTGCATTCGCCAATGCTCCTTCTACTACTTCCTTCAGCATGTCAAATACAGCTAAATCAAGCCGACTCCAATTTTTCGCAAAATCTGTTTGGTAACCTCCTAATATATACAATAAATTGCCTCCTATATTTTCATCTAGGCAGTAGTCATCGTGTATACAACTAACCTTTGTGGGGCCCGTAATTATTAGTAACATTAGCATTAAAGTTCACGAAAAAGACTTAGTCAAATTGTTTTATCTATAGCACCCTATTTAAACGAAATTCAAACTAGCAAATCTTTTTACTGCTAACTAACTATTCAGTATCTTAATCAATCTTTTCACCCGGGACCCAGCATGCATGAAACCCTATCGGAATGTTTACTGGAATTTTCACCCTTGCGATTGCCCCATTAGCAAAATTAAGGGCATCAATGATTAATAACTCAGATTGATTTTCTACTTCGTCGTGAACAAACGTAACTAAGTAACCGTCATCCTCTGAATTTGAATACTGCCGTGGAGCAAAAGCTGCTTCATTTCCGTATCGTCCTTTCCCAAACATGAGCGTTTCAGAGTTCTGTTTTTCGGTATCATATTTTACAAGGCCATCAAACGATAACGTTTGTTCGTTTGAAATATGAACATTGTACGTATAGCGTGATTTTCTGCCTACGAAGTTTAAATTCACAGTAGGAAATTCCGTATTAATATCATCAAGTAATCCTTCTTTAACCACGCCCGTCGTTAAATTAAAACGCCAATAGTATAACCTAGCATTTAACTGTAAATAGGCTAACATTCTTGCAAGCGGACTAGCATTTTTTGTTACTTCAGGCATTGGTTCCTCAACCCTGCAACCGAGTAAGACAATTTCATCTCCCTCTTCCCAAGAATTGATCGTGTGATATATATAGCAAGGCTCGGCTTCGAACCATCGAATATTTTCATTTGACCCAAAACGAGGAAGAATACCAAACCTACTAGGAACGTCTCGATGAAATTCGACTTTGTATCGGCCTTTGCTAATTGCGTTTGAGTCCGCAAATAACGGTAAGTCCATTAATATCGAGTAATTTTCTGTAATTGCCATATCATGAGGAAGGCGTGGACCAGGTAAATCAACATCTACGCAATGTATTAAAATCCCTGAAGCAGATACAACTCCATATGTCAACGATGACCTTAATGGTCCATAATCAAAAAACATTAAGTCACCTGTTTGTTCATCTACCTTCGTATGCGCTGATATATTATTTTTATATTTTCCTCCAAAATCCTCAATCCCTAACGTTTCAAGCGTTTGAGGATCAACTTTGTATGGTTTACCTGACATATACCACAAGGTCATCAGTTGTTTATTATGGAAAACAACATCGGTATTTGATGTGTCCTTCAGTGGCATATCCTTTGGGTTTTTCACCATAGATTCCATACGCCCAAACCATATCGATTCTCCTACAGCAGCTTCTCTTTCAAAAGCAGCTGTTTTAATCCATCTGTTTCGATAGCTTACCTTTCCATCACGAAGTTGAACTGAGTGAAGCATTCCATCACCGTCAAACCAATGATATCTTCCTCTCGTTTCATATTTAGGATTAGGACCATTCCTCACATAAATTCCATTTATATCTTTAGGAACCTCCCCTTCAATGACTTCTAAATTTTCAACAAAAACTTCATCATGTATAGGTTCATATTTTCCTAATAAATACGGATTCACATTTGTTTCTAGTGCGAAATCAATCATATCATTTTTCATCTTCATCCTTTTTCCCCCTTTACATAAATAATTACCTTGTCAATACGTGTCGTTATTCGGAATTATCAGTTATATAAGAAATTTTCTTAAAAAGCGACAAAAACCACACAAACTAATTAGTAGTCATCATTAGCGTTTAGAAGATTCATCTGCGTAAGTCCTACTTAAATCCAGTCTGTTTTCATATCGGTTGTTGTTACAGATTTCTTAGATAAAAGTACACATACATCTAGTGTTTGGGGCATCTTTTCTACTATTACAATTATTAAGCTCTAATAATACTCATCATATTGTCCATTTAAAAAAATAGTAACAACGGTTACGAAAAGAGCGTAAATCAAAGTTGGAGAATAGATGTTATAATGGTTGAAGTTAATATATTTGTAGGTAACGAGATAGGTGATTTTTAATAATTAGAAACAATCCTACTTACTCTTGAGTAAATAACTTATTATTCATAATAATGACATAATAACGAAGCTATATCTAGTAAAAAAATTCGAGTTTTTTAGACAAATAAGCTCATTTAATAAATACTGATTTATGATTATGAGACTTTTTTATCATGCTTTACTTTCAATATTTAAACCTTGATTAATCATTTTGAAATTTAAACCCCCAATATAATACAATAAAATACGAGGAGAAACGAAAAATGAAACTTTGATATCAATAAAATTTAACAAAGCATAAAAAACGCTTTTCCATCAAGAAAAGCGACATAATATTATTCCTATTACTTCCCTGATTTACAAATCCGTTTATGTAAAAAGCATACAAAGGGCTTTTGATTAACAGGTGAATCTTAAATCATTCAATATTTTCCTCAATTCTAGTTCTCAATGTACTCACTATTTTGATACGACTTTAAAAATGATAAAGTGAGGATTTTTCATTAAATACTTAAATGCATCATGATAATCTTTTTTCATTATTTCCAACGGTTGAGGTTACACCATCCTTTTATGGAATTTACTCATTTCAAATGTGAGGACTATTTTGAGCAGCGGGTGATATCTGATATATGGAGAAAACAAAAGATTGCAATTGAGGTACAAATATCGCGGTAGACCTTTACAGCAAATTATAGCTGATACGGTAAAATTTTTTAACATAGAAGAAGTGGTAGAACTGAAAATAACAAAGTTCCATGAGGCTTTAATACTCTATTAAACTCACTAAATGTGAATTCCCAGTCTTTAATATAATGAAGTGTTAATGAAGAAACAATAACATCAAATTCATCATGTTCAAATGGCAAGCACTTTTCGAGATCTTGACACAATATACTTGCTTTATTATTTAGCCTTTGCTTAGCTACTTCAACCATACGAGGGCTTATATCTATTCCTGTTACACTAGCTCCTCGTTTAACTAATGCCTCTGAATACGAGCCAGCTGCACAGCCAGCATCAAGAACATTGTTATGATGTAAGTGTTTTGGCAACAATTCCATCATTGCTGGTCGCTCATAAAAAGCGTTATAAGGACTGTCATTATCAACATTCTCTGCGTATGTGTTAGCTAAAAGATTGAACGTTTCAGCAGTTTTATTGGGCATGCTCATTCCTTCTCCTAAAGACATCAAATCTCATATTAAAATTATAATTGAGTACTGCTCCAAAACAAAAAAATACGTTTACATTCTATTATTCTTATTTAACAATTGAACAACGATACTATTTTCTCATTCCTATAGGGTTAAAAAGAAGAGGTTAAAAGCTAACTTCAACTAGAAAAAACCAAATAATAAAAGGGCTCGTTTTTAGCCCTTTTATTTTCTAACAATTATACAAATAGTAGCTTAGATTATGAAACAATTGGAAGCGAATATCGTACATACCCATCTACATCATAGTCGTATTTTTCACAAATTCGATACTCTCGACCGTTAGAGCTTAACTCTAGGTTATTTTTTTCTACAAAAGAATAAAGTGCTTCTCCCGCAGCATTAAAATCATGATCGTTGTTTGCTACTACAACACAGCTTTGCTTAGGTAGAGCGATTTTCGTAAACCACTCAGGTATGCCATCATAAGATTTTACTTCAACACAGAGAATATATGCATGTGTTTCAGGATGATCCTGTAATTCTGTTATTGGCCAAATTCCGTAATGAATCCGCTCGTTCACAACTTGTGGCAAATGCTGAGATATAGCAAACAAGCTTTCCTTTGCATTTTCATATTTACTCTTCATGTCCTTTAAGCTTATACACGGAATTCCTATAAGCTTTATTTCTTCATGTTCAATAAGTACGGGCTTCATATGGTCTTTGTTTTGCATATTTCCACCTCCAAAAAATTGTTAATTTATACAAGTTTTAGTCTAATTGATTCATGAAGTATTGTAAATAATTTTCTGAATATTAAATTGTTATAGCCTGATACTTTGATCTGCAATACCAATGCTCCCCACTTGTTTTATTTCTGTTCCAAAGTATGATGAATTAATCTTCATAGATTTGCATAAATTTTTCCTCAGCTTCATTAGCCACTGTGGTTCATGATTCCACTGTTCATCTAGTGATCGTAAGACACGTACATACCCATATAAGTTAGCAAAACGTTTACATGCAGGAATGATTGACATCATATCTTCTGAGATTTCATATTCAGTAAGATACCCTTCCAAAAACCGTTTCTTCTTCACCTGATAGTTGTCACTAGACATACATTCTTTTAAACTATCAAGAGCTTGAACTATATCCATCACATACCAGTGATACATAGCATCGTCAAAATCGATGATTTGACAAGATTCTGAAGGCCCATCGTAGAAAACATTATCGTATTCAAAGTCATAATGAACTAAACCAAAGTTGTGTTTTGTTAAAGGAATCGTTTTAAAATATTGCTTAAGCATAGCTGTTTCCACCTTAGCTGCAGTTTCGTTTGGAAAATGACTCAACGTATTATCTATCCAATTTAACACATCACTATACGACCTGCGCCTGTTCCTTATTGGCTTATAATCACAAGCTAACTGATGAAGCTTCCCTAATGCTTTACCATAGCTAAATAAGACATAATTACTAAAATCAGTTTTATTTATAGGTACACCTGCAACTCGTTTAAATACAGAAGCATAATAAACACCCCAAGGAGTTTGTGCCTCAATAAGATCCTCACCATTTTTTGCATTTACGACCTCTAATGCATCGTATCGCTTACTACGTAAGTAATTAATAAATTCAAGCTCTGCTAGAGTGTTCTCTCTACACTTTTCGGTTTTTGGTGAAAATCTTAAAAACCTTGTCTCACCTTTGTATTTAAACTTGTAAATAGCATTAGAGGATATTCTGAAAGCAGCTATTGAACCTATATCATTTTTCCAGTATTGCACTAACATCTCTGCCAAATCTACATTAATAAAAAGATATTTAACTTTCATCATAATAAAAGGCTCCTCATTTTCTTTTGTTATTTATTTTCTTCTCAAAGTTTCTTCTCTTTATAGCTAGTCTTTGTAACTCTAGTAGTTGCTTTTCGTAACTATCCACTCTTTTTCGACTTAAACTTCCCTTCTCAATCGCTGTTAGAATGGCACATCCAGGTTCTTTTCTATGTTGACAATTTCTATACTTGCAATAGGTACTTAATTCCCTTACATCCTTAAAACTTTGTTCAAGAATATCTTCATCTCCCCAAAGCTGTACTTCTCTAACACCAGGAGTATCAACAATCATCCCACATGCCGGCAGAGGGATAAGCTCTACACTAGTTGTTGTATGCTTTCCTTTGCCTGATGTTGAACTTATAGCTTGTTTTTGTTGCTTTTCTTCCCCCACCAAGAAGTTCGTTATTGTCGACTTTCCAACTCCTGAAGATCCAAGTAAAATAACTGTTTTTCCGAACTTAACATATTCAAAAAAAACATCCATATTAATATCTTTTTCAGCACTAACATAATGAACTGGGACTTCGTTATCTATTTCATTTAATTGTTCTTTAATTTGATGAATGTCTGTACACAAATCTATTTTATTTAAGATAATTACTGGTTGTATTCCACTCTGATAAATGAGCGATAAAAACCGTTCCACTTTGCGAATGTCAAAATTTCCGTCTAGCCCCATCACAATAAATGCAGTATCTATATTTGACGCAATAACTTGTTCTTCAGTTCTTCCCCCTTCAATCAAACCATTATTTATCTTTCTTCCTCCTGAGATGGGGAGTTTTCTTTCGTATGCATTCTCTCTTGTTAAAACTCGATGAATGAAAGCATGGTTGTCATTATCAAATTTCATTTCATACATAACCCAATCACCAACAACAGGAAAATCTTTTGTAAGTTTAGCATTATATCTAAACTTACCAGAAATTTTTGCTGTAATAGGTTGTCCGTTAACTGCAATTAAATAATGATCTTTATTTTTCTTTACGATTCTCGCTACTTGATGACCTTCTTGTTTCAAATCTTTAAGCTGCTTCTCAAAATAAGGATTCCACCCATGTGAATATAACTCCATTCTTTTTTCCTCCATTTAAAATTGGTTTGACTAATATTATTGAGGAATAACTGGAAATGAAGCTAAAGTATTTACTGTTTTATGAGTGCATAAAAAAAACCACAGGGCTATATCAGATAACCTTGTGGCTTCAAAACTCATTCTTCTCATAGTCACTGTTACTACTCTTTGATACTAATCTTCTTCGTACGAACACCAAATCGACTCATAACAGCTTTCTTAAAAATCCATACTCACACCATACTCATTTCTACCACATATTAAAAAACAAGCTAATGATTTATTCCGCATGAGTGAGAGGTAATACAAGTAATTCCCAAGGTTATCCTCATTAAATTAGTCATCGTTAACTCTCACTCCCTTCTATAATAATAAGAAAATTATAACAATTACAATAGAATAAATCAACCGTTGAAGTCTGAGACTAGTACTATTTAATACATATCACCAATGAGTGTGGAAAGAGTTCATATATCCAAGATATAAAAAAATAATCCTTTCATTTGTTAAACAGGCTATTATCCTATTATGAAGTTCTACTTTCTTTCACGAAATTAATTTATATCCACTTAACCATAAACATACCTACACTTTATAAAATGATTTTTTAGCTTATTCTTCTTGACTTAGAGTATACTCTAATATTTATAATCAGCTTGATTAGCAATGCTTCTTTATAATAAAAGACTCTTTTAGTAAGCTATCTTGTTATAAATACAAATTGACAAAGCAATGGTTTCTGAAATTCTCATCATTTTATAAGAGAGGACGCGAAACTATTGTTAAAAACGTGATTATTTATTAACAAGAAACACAGCCTTAGCAAAAGAATATGCGTATGTCTAATGTGGAAAGGACAATATGCCATGATAAATTATATAAGTATTTTATTATGTACAGAATAAACGGATGTAATTAAAATATCCACGTCAGTATAAGCTAAGCATTGATGTCCAATATCTGAATGTATTGCTAATCCCTCATTTACATTACTAGGACAGTACAAGTTAGTTAATAAATTAGAAAGAAGGATGAATAATGGAAAAACAAATTGCAGTAATAACAGGAACCTCGACTGGTCTTGGCCTTTCATTAACAGAAAAGTTGGCAAATGAAGGCTGGAAGGTCTACGCAACAATGAGAAATTTAGAGAAGGGTCAACCTATTAAAGAATTACAACAATCAGGTTTAGAAGTTGAGTTATTGCAGTTAGATGTCCAGTCACAAGATTCAGTAGATCAAGCTATTCAAACTGTAATTAATCAAGAAGGACATATTGACTTATTAGTAAATAATGCAGGAATTGGATATATCAAAACGACTGAACAATCTTCTGAAGAGGAATATATCAATGTATTTGATATAAATACATTCGGTGCAATTCGTTGTACAAAAGCTGTACTTCCTTATATGCGTGAGAAGAAAAAAGGAAGAATTGTAGCAATTTCATCGGTTGGTGGTTTAGTTGGACAACCACTAAATGAAATATACTGTGCGACAAAGTTTGCTCTTGAAGGCTACTATGAGAGCCTTGCTACTTATGTAACTCCTTATTTTGGAGTCGAGTTCATGATTGTTGAGCCAGGTGGTATTTCATCTGAATTTGCTAACAGTGTTCTTGCTGGTGTCTCTAGTGGAGGTGGCTTCCCTAAGGATGATTTTGAACAAGTTGTTAATGACTATATGGGCTCAAGGACAAATCGATCAGATAATATTTATCAAACCCCATCAGAAGTTGCAAATGTGATCCTATCTCAACTAAGTACGAATCCGCTACCTTTAAGGGTAAGAACATCAGACTGGTCTGAAAAATTTTGCCAGTATAAAACAAAAGAAGATCCAACTGGCCTACTTCAAACAAAAGATGTTGTAAAACAAATGTTAGGAAAATAACAAGATGTAAGGTGAAAAAACAACCATCAGTAATAGGTTCAACTTGTTATAATTAAAATAATTAATGAAGGCTTTTACGCATTTGAAGAAAAAAAACTTACACAATGAGGGTTCGTGGTATCTGACAATAAAAATCAAATAATACACAAATCAGTTACTCAAATGTAAGTGAAAAAAGCAACAAAAATTCAGAAATGAGCCTTAATCATAGACAGGTGGAAACTCAACTCTACCTGTCTAAAAAGGTCAACCTTGATAGAGCTATAAAGCTTAATCTACCTAACCTCACATGACTCCGCAACAATAAACATCTAAGCTATAATTAAAACACTTCTCCATGCTTAACCTTGTATAGTTACTTCTGCGCATCCATTTTTTCATTCATGACTACGTTATTTTTAAAATAGACTATAATAGTAATTATTTATAGAAAAGGTGAAGATGCGATGAATCTGTTAAAATTTATCGATAAATTACCATTACCGAGAGTATTACAACCAGTTCGAGTGAAGGATGGGATAAAATATTATGAGGTAACAATGACAGAATTTCACCAGTCCCTCCATAGTTCAATGCCAAAAACACGTGTGTGGGGATATGAACACACTTACCCTGGACCAGTGATCGAAGTGTCAAAAGGTGAGAGAATTAGAGTAAAATGGATTAATGATTTACCATCTAAGCATTTTTTGCCTATCGATAAAACCGTACATGGCGCAGGAAAAGATACTCCAGAAGTTCGAACAGTTGTCCATCTACATGGAGGAATAACCCCTGCAGATAGCGATGGTTACCCAGATGCTTGGTTTACAAATGGATTTAAACAAGTGGGGCCTTTCTTTGAACAAGAAGTGTATGAATATGAAAATCTACAAGATGCCACAACGCTATGGTACCATGATCATGCTATCGGTATAACGAGACTCAATATATACGCGGGATTAGCCGGCTACTATCTGATCCGTAGTAAACATGAGCAGTCATTAAACCTGCCAAAAGATAAATATGAAATACCATTATTGCTCCAAGACCGTACATTTAATAAAGACGGATCTTTATATTATCCAAAAAAAGAAGCAGATGACCCTACAAATATTTACCCCTCAATTGTTGCAAAATTCATGGGGGAAAATATTCTTGTCAATGGAAAAGTATGGCCATATTTAGAAGTTGAACCACGAAAATATCGCTTCCGACTTATCAACGGCTCGAACGCCCGTTATTATAAAATAAGACTTGACTCTAATCAACTTTTTTATCAAATCGGTACCGATGGAGGGTTATTAGAAAAGCCTGTTACTATAAAAAGCATTATCCTCGGCCCTGCAGAAAGAGCTGATGTCATTATCGATTTCTCTTCACAAAAGTACAACAAAATTGTCTTAATAAATGATGCGAAAGATGAATTCCCAGAAGATCCCGAAATTAATCGGTCAAATACGAGGTTTATAATGCAATTTCGTGTAACCTTACCTTTATTAAGCAATGACACTAGTACCATTCCACCAAAATTAACAGACATCAATTTTTATAAAGAGCAAGAAGCAATTAGAACAAGACATTTAGAGCTTATCGCCCAAGACGACCAATATGGCCGCAGAATTCGGTTATTAGATTATAAAACTTGGGATGATCCAATCACAGAAAAACCAGCATTAAACGATATTGAGATTTGGAGCTTGAGTAACCCAACAACTGGGGGCCATCCGATTCACTTACACCTTGTGAAATTTCAAATACTAGATAAACAACTATTTGATGTTGAGCATTACGAGAAAACAAAACAAATTAAATATATTAGTGAAAGAATGCCCCCAGCAGCTAATGATCACGGGTGGAAGGACGTTATTAACGTTTTCCATGGTGAGACCGCTCGCATTATTGCTAAGTTTGCACCTTACACGGGTAGATTCGTTTGGCACTGTCACATTTTAGAGCATGAAGATTATGAAATGATGAGGCCATTTGATGTAGTTATTAGAAAAGAACAAAGCAGGTTCAAAAAGCTTATTTACAATAAGACATGGAGCCATATATTTAAAAATACTTAATGTACATGCACCTTCTATAAAATGTGTATTATTTTCAAGCATATGTGTTAAGCCAGTGAACCAGGTGGAGCTCGCTACTCCACCTAATTCTAATCATGCAGTAATACGATATTTGTTTCACCCTTTAGCATTAAATGCTACAATAACAAACTACCATGTATAAGTTAAATCCTTTTCATCGTTTAATCTAGACACTCGGATTTCTACTTTACGTACTTTTAGTAAACCTGGTTCAAATGTATGACCATCTTCATTTTTAAAGGCATGATATGCAATGCTAATTTTCCCTCTAGGGACATAATCTATATGATAATAATATTCATCGTTTAACGTTATTACAGGATTCTCCCACACAAAATGATCTCCGTTTTCAATCATAAGGTGTTGGTTTGTAGACTGAATTGTAGCAAGTAACAATTGTTGATCATTTGGCTGACCACAGCCTTGAATCAGAATTATCCAACTAAGAAAAAATAATCTCAGTTTCTCCATATTTTCATTCCCCAATTATGTTGTCTAGTTCATATGTAAAACTTAAATCAAAAATAAAGTTGGAAGCTTTCGGGTGACTACTATGCACTTCAACAGAAAGTACATTTTCACCCACAATTAGCTTATTGCTATGATTAGAAATGTCTTTTGTTTCGTATAAATGTGTTTCGTTTGGCTGAGCCAATGTTTGGTGTGTAACTAAGCCCGTTTTCATTCCATCACGGCTAATTTCTTCACCATTTAAGTAAGCTACGTACCCATCCTCAAAAGTTATGTGTAAAAATAACTTTTTTAATTGCTCAAGGTCCTCATCAAAGTCAAATGTCTTACGAAAAAAGTAAGTAACAGAATGTTGTATTGGTGGTAATTGTTGATTGATTTTCATATGTATAGGCTCAGCCATGTAACCAAAGGGACCGTAACCAATTTTCCATGAAGAATCATCATACATTTTACTGCGCCAGTCTTCAACGGGAACTTGATAACGATTTGTGATTGGAGTTTCTCCTGAAATATCATACCCATCATGAATAAAAGAACTTATTTCATCAGTACCTTCATGATACTTCCACATTGCTTGAATCGGAACGGCCGTATGTTTATGGACGAGGTCGAGCTGTTTATATGCGACATCATATATCATTCTATCTACGCTTTCTCCCTGTTGATTTAGTGCTTTTACAGTTATTTCACTGCTAGACATTTCAAGCATTAAGTACATTATTCGTGGATTAGTATTCAATTCCCATACAGCCCATTGCGTTTCATACGCATCGTTCCAAGCAGAAGGCTCCTGCATCACAACAGACTTCCTAGTAAAAAGTTTATTTTCTGTTATGACTAAGTGAATATCGAGATCATTTATGCTATCCCAAAAAGAAACATCACGAGGTATGTTATGTATAAACACAATATGATGCATTTGATTGCTAGCTTTCACCTCTGAATTTAGCCAAGTTAATTGTTGAGATTCATCCATTCTCAGTTCATCTCCACGAAGGAAAATCATCTTCGTATCTCCATAATTAATAGCATAGACAGTCCTCCCATATTTTCCTGTCATATCATAAGGTAGGTAACTATATTTGTCATTAAACGATTTTACCGTTGATAATTCATCATAAATTGGAAAAAAGCTTGAATGTTCTTTTTTAGTTGCATTCGTAATTACTCGATCTGCACCCGCAATAACAGAAACTTCTTTTAGCTGTTCCATATGTTCATCCATATTTAGCGATTGGTCAGATGATCTAATAACACCAACCTTGAAGGAAGGAGATTCATGATCATCAACACTTAAAAACCCTGAAGTCGGAACGGTTGTAAATCTAAAAGAAACTAGTAGTAGCATTATCACAATTACCACTGCAAAACTCATTTTATATTTTCCATAAAATAACACCAAATATGCCCCCAACTTCATTACGGTTTTGTCGGTAGCCAGCCCCAAATTGCATGATAAATAGGTGGCCATGTAATGATTAACAAGAAAAGAATACTAATCAAAAAAATATATATCCACTTAAATAATGAAAGCTGTACATTCCTTAACATAAAATGCAGTGCAATCCAACTAAACACCCAAACTAGTAATGCAATCATTTCTTTCCCGGCATATACTCCAATTCCCCACCAACCGGGCAACCAAGAACCGATTTTTAATAAATATGCATTTGCTACTAACGGATTAGCTATGCTCCATATGTGACTAATAATTAATGCAATTAAGCCAACAATAATGGAGATAAGTACCGCTACGATTTCACCAGATTTCCGCTGTTCAGTCATTGAATCTCACCTAAACCCCTTTTATTTTTACCATAGTAATTCCAAAAACAAATCCAATTATTAGACATATCCACATGAGCGTTATAATAACAGCTATGGTGGAAGAAATAAGATTATTTGGAGTTTGTTCCATTTCTTTTCCAAAGCGATGCAATATCCATAGTGCGCCTACTCCTAGTGGTAATGGAAATAGTGCAACGAATTCTTTATATTCCATTAAAATTAAATGAATAGACGGCTGGTGATAGATAAACCATTGTCTTGCTCCATCAGGTGCTCGATAGCCAATGTATAACCAATTAGCAGTAATAATTGTAGCTGCAATAAGAATATTTACTATCATTAAAACAAACTTCAAACGTTTGACTGCGTCAGCCCTTCTTCTTAATAATGGATACAATAGGTGGAGCATGTAACAACTTACCAGCATTGTTAACGTTGCACCGACACCATGTAAAACTGACAACCATTTATAATGACTATTATCTATGAAATGTAAAATAGGCATTATTAAAAATAAAAGAGCAGCTACACCAGCCTGTGTAACCGCTAAATCCCGTGCAGAAAATACTGGCTTCATTTATAGTTAAACCTTTCTATTTTCTTTTTTTAATAGTAGAAGAATCTCGTAACTCCTTAATCCACCGAATGACAATTACTCATAATCGATTGTAAGTTTAGGTCGTAAACCTTCATCTGATGTTTCACTTGAACTAATATCAATTCCATTTCGGTTATTCGAATTTGCAATAATTATTCCGGCATTCATTAAAGGGTTTTCAATCCAAGATTGGACAATTGAAATACCTGATTCATTTAAATGAATTGTATGTGCTCCAGAATTACTAGCCGTTATCGTTCCAATTATAGAAGATTCACGGTCAGTCATCCCCCCTGCTCCTGGCACATCCCAGTTAGAATTATTTGTGCTTTGCTCCCAGGTTACTTGAGACTCTGACCAATCACGCTTTAGCCCATATATTTCATAAGAACTTGAACTACCATCTGTTATATTAAAGGTAATATTAGCTGAAACGACGTTTTTATTATTCGGAATAGTTGAAATATCCCATTTTATCAATGCATATTTATTTTTACTACTGTTAGAAGGATCATCTCCATCTACTAATAGAGATTGTACTGAACCGAAGTTTTCTGTGGGATTTTGTTCTGATAGATACGAATCTATCGCCCCTTCATACGTTGAAGTTGGATACAGCCCGTTTTGAAATTCTGATGTAGTTGTAGAAGATGTAGAGTCTGAATTACGTTCAACAGTAAACGAATCTAATAAATTACTATTGATATCATAAAGCTTAAAAGAAGCAATTTCGCCAGCCACATCTACAATCATATAATGATAGCTCGATAATGGACCAACTTCGACATTTTTCGAATCCCTTACCGTTGATGATAACGGTGCCCCTGCTCCTCCTATCGTGAGCTGATATATACTATTGCCAAATGAATAGCCGTTATCATTAAAAGAACTATTGATTTTTCTTCGATTGTAGTTATGTTCATGACCTGTCATAACTGCAGTTACATTATATTTATCAACTATGTCCCATAATGCATCTCGTTCTCTGTCATTTGCATCAAGCGACCTACCATAATGTGCACCAATCGGGTATGCAGGGACATGAAACTGCACAAAATTATGTATTTTTCCATTATTGTCAAGAACACTTTCTAGCCAATCTCGTTGATATGAGTCAACGACATAGTTTCCACGGTTATCTTTGCGATTTGAGTTTAAAGTTATGAATCTCACATTCCCATAATCAAAATAATACGCTGATCGTTTATAACCAGATAATTGATTCGAAGGTAAATGGGTAAAAGCATTACTAAAAATAGTTTCATCATCTTCATGATTACCGAGTGCTGGATAATACTTGTTTAACGGAAAATAATCATCTACAATGTTATTCCAATCAGATAGTTCTTGAGCGACATCGGATCCACCCATAACTTGATCACCTGTGAACAAAATGAATTCAGGTTGTGGAGTTATATTTTGAACCTCGGTTAACAATGAACGTAAAGTTGTTTCATTAATTCCATCACTAGCGCCTCGACTATCCCCCATCACTACGAACCGAAATGATGTAGAAGCTGCATTTGCTTGGTCATTGTTTTTAAAAGAAGTCAAAAATAATGTTAAAACCATGATACAACATACACCGATCAATACTATCCTCTTACTTAAATTGTTTTCCATTTTTATCCTCCCTATAATACAATCTACAAAATCCACTGACCTTAATTAAGCCTAGGTGCTATCTTCACCCGACACCTATATTATCAAATCTTTTCTTGTATATGGCATTTTATTTAAAAACTTTACACTAGCTTTACTATTTTTAACTATCTTAAAAAAATTGCTAAGAAAATAACCACATACAGCTTCATAGCATTTTCCTGCTTAAAAACTATGACAACCTACTACTTGTTTTCATTAAGTTACACTAAAAGGTGGATAAACATGATACATCGTCCGTATGCCTATTAAAAGCTTGGTCTATAATGATAAGAACAAAAAGCAAGGATAAGAATGAGGTGAACAAGTGGCTAGGATAAATATCGCTATCGACGTTAATGAAGGCATGGGTGAATTACAGACTATAAAGGAAGAATTAAAAAAGCGTTTAAATAATGAGGATATTAACTATGTAACAATCGTTGAGGATGAACACGAACAATTAATATTAAGTTTTTCACCAGTGTTGTATACTTCACAAATTAATCTGTTAGAAAGTTTCCAGAAAGAGGTTCTAGATCCGTTATTTAATAAGCGTTGAGGAGTCTTTTTTATTGGCTTAACAATAACTCTTTTAAAAGTAAAGTATGTTCTTCGTCAATTGTTCCAAGAGAACTTTCAGCCTCCTCAATAACAATAGCTGTTTGATTCAATTCATCAAACCAAATATAATAGTCGGTTAACAATTCAGGCATATTTTCATCATAAGTATAGAAAAAGGTAGCCTTCACATCTTCATGTCTAGATATTTTAGTATCCACATTTCTCTCCCATTTAATATTATAAAAGACATTTCTTATTACTTGAATTGTCTCATTTTTTGTAATCATCATAACTTCACCTTCATAGCTCCCATTCGATGTTGGCCTTTGTACATCCACCCTTGTTAGAAGATTAATATTTAAATCATGCTGCCCTTTCGGAATTTGGTTTGTACAACCAAATAATAAAACTAAGGTACAATAAATTGATAAGTTCATTATTTTTTTCATCGGTAATCAACTCCTTAACAATTGTTATAATCAAGTACTAAAATACTAATCCTCCTCAATATTCACTCGATTATAAAACTCGTCTACAATTGGAAACATATCAGGCTCTGTATGATAATATACACCGTCGACCTTTGTTAAACTAAACTTAAAAGTTACATCTTCCATCTCATATAAAGTAATCGCATACCTAAAGCCATCTCTTTGTTCTTGGTTTACATCTGGAATAAATTTCACATACTGTATATTTTCTAAAAAAGCTTCAATCACTTGTTGATCAATGACTGTCTTCTTATAGCCTGTACTACCATCGACAATTGTTACTGTTGATACTTTACTAAGTTGATGCTCATACAATTGCAATAAAGTCTTTGGTTGATGGGTTTGTCGACGATAGACAACAATAGATATTGTTAAAAATATGGTAACTACCATTGTTAAAAGGACAAATTTTTTCATAATCTCCTCCAAGGATATATAATATATTTACTGTAAACTGATTTGTAATTTCAACTTAAAGTAGTTTTACTCGTTGGTTCCTTTTTTTCAATTAGACAGTTTTCATCTTTTCTCAAAATAAATGAGGGCAATTGCATAACATTATTAATTGCTGTTCTAAATTAGTCTCAATAGCAACAAAGTTTACGAAAAGACCCTTGAATTAAAACACAAAAACAACATCCCCATAAATTCCAAGCATGCTATAATTATACTATTCATTTTTTAACGAGGAGAACATATATGGAAACAAATCTGATAATTGAACATAAAAATGGTCTGTTGTTAAATAGGACAACTAAGTTAGGAGAAAGAAGCTGGCGGAATGATCCTGTTTACAAATTCATTTTTTCAATAAATGGAAAGAGTCATTATCAAATGAAACAAACAGATGTAACACTACATGAAAATAGTTTTCTATTAATTAATCCAATGGAAGATCATAAACAATTATCTATAGAAAAAGAAAAATTGCTAATTGAATTAGATGTTAAAGAACTTCAAGCTGCATCCGAGTCTCTATTACAATATGGTGGGAATGATATTTACTTTGCACAAATGCCGCACTACAATCCGCAATTGACAAAGTGGGTACAATTTGTGAAAGATTTCGTGAGCCTTGAAAATGATAGTCTAGATTCATTACAGAGTTTTATAGATCATAGTACGTCACAGCTCGCAATAATGCTGATGAAATATTCCATTAATAGCCACTCACCGAATTGGCCAAGTCAACTATTTGAATCTCCGAATGAACAAATCCAAAAGACGATTAAGGCCATGAAGGAAAGCTATAACCATAAATGGACGTTAGATGATATGGCATCTATCGCTCATCTAAGTAAATACCAATTGTCTCATATTTTCAAAGAAAAAATCGGCATATCGCCTTATTCATGGCTTCAATTATATCGCTTATATAAAAGTCAACATTTACTCGTGCATTCAAAAAAAACAATTATCGAAATCGCATTAACTTGTGGTTTTTCATCAATTCACACTTATAATCAATTATTTAAGAAAATGTACAATATTACCCCAACTATGTTTAGAAAAAAGTATGCGCGATAGAGAATATAATGAAGTTAATATAATTATCAATCCTGATAGCAAAAAGATTGTTTGGATGTTAATGAATAACGTTAAGATTCCGAATAAGCTTAACGATAGAACATTTGCTAAATATAATAGTACAGCATTAAAGCTAAAGCCCCTTCCGTGCATGTGTTCTGGAACTAATTTTTGAATGAGAAATACTCGAGAAAGGCCAGACATTGGCATACCTATACCAATAATGATGATAGCAATAAATATCGTATATAACTGTGTAGTCCATGTTAAAATTACAATACCTATTCCCCATACAAGTGACCCATATAAATACGTTTTCAAATTCATTTGTTTAAAGATAAGGGGAATAAGTAAATTTACACTTACGACTACTAACCCAAAAACCCCTTGCAGTGTAGAATAGATCGTTTCACTCTTATCACTGAATTCCACGATCATTAATAGTATCCCTACATCCCAAACCCACGTATTAAAAAAAACAACGATAAAAGTAATAGTGAACAAATTCCTCACTTGTACATTTTTCTGTACCCACATAAAAAACTCTTTAATTGATCCATATGCTGCAACCAAACTTTTCTTAATAACTATTGATTTTGTTTCATTTATTTGTATTTTAAAAATGAAGAAAGCACTAATGAGATATGAAAATACATCAAATGTAAAAAAGTGTATTACACCAACCGTATTTATGAACAAGACAGCTATAAACGGGCCTAATACAGAAATCCCTCTAGACACTGTATCAATCAAGCTGTTTGCAACTGTTCTCTCCTCAATTGATGTAATCGCTGGGAGCATCGCTCGATGACACGGATTAAAAAAACAGCCAAAACTTTGGATGATAAACGCGAAAACAAGTAATACAGGGTATGTTAATAAATTCATATATTCTATTATAACCAAGGATAAAATAATCGGTGCTCTTAACATGTCAATTATAATTAACAGCTTCTTTTTATTTACCTGGTCAGCTACCACACCGCCAATTAAACCGAATAAAACGTATGGAATTGTTTCTGCAATGACCATCCCCGTAGTATGAAGAGCAGAACCTGTCATTTCTATTGTCAAAAATAAAAATGCCCATCCAGTTAACCGATCTCCTAATTGTGATACAGCTCCTCCTAAAAAAAAGCGAAGGAAATTACGATTTTGAAATATTTTTTTATACATGATCATCACCTCAATATTAATGATAGCAATCACCATGTTTTATTCCTTCATAAATATTGCTGTATATTTCCACAATATTTATATATATTTTTAGTGATAACTAAAAATATATAAGTTAACGAATAGTTAGATGCCCTTTGCTTAAGCAATCGCATGACAAGAATGTTAATCCCTTCTACAACATATCCATTATTCTTTCTGACGTAAATATAACAACTGTTTACATATATGTAAGTGCTGAGTCAATACAAACTTAACACAGGCAGTTAGCAACCTGATTAACAAAGTTCGTCTAATCGTAACATTAAGGCTAAATTTTGCATTCACTATAGAGTGTAGAAAATGTGTTATTTCATTAAGCAAACGGGGAGTGAATTAATTGGGGGATATTAATGCACCTGAATATAAAAATTCAAAAACACTCTTTGACTTTATCGTTTCAGTAAAAAAAGCAGAATCAATGTTCATTGAAACAAATGTTACACTCAATAAAGAAGGCCAACTTTTACTCGACTATAATTCTTTTAAACAAATGTATTCACTAAACTATGCCATTATAAAACATCTAAAATCAAAGGAATGGAAAGTAAATGGGAAAGAGGTTTTTATGTATACTGATGAAAGAAAAAAGAGAACCATACTTACTCCGTACGATATTATGCCTTATGTAGAAAGCAAAAAATAGGTCAATGTATCGACCTAAATAAAATTAGTCTTCTAGTGAGGTTCGATTTAAAATAGTCAACCTCACTTTCACATGACAAATATAGATTTTTCATGTAGAAATGGACATCTGCTCTCTTTTCCTTTTTATGTATATCTATTTGTCTAAAATTGTAATATGATAGCATTAGGTGATTATATGTTTACAATAATTTCTATTATTATTTTTTTTACTATTGTTATACATAGTGTTGAAACATTATCTTATAGCATACGTTTAGGAGGGGTTCGACTTAGAAAACTTGCAGTTTCATTATCGTTAACAGGTGTTGTTTTATTAGTTGCAAGGACATCGAATATGTTTCATGTAGTTTTACTCGGTGGAATCATTGATCAAGCTAAAGTGAATACGAGTATTGATATCATACCTATTTTACGATTAGTACTTTTAAGCGCAACCATTGGAACATTTATTGCGATATTGCTATTTCCTTCTATGACAAGATTAGCTGTTAAGGTCATAAAACGATTTGAAATAGAGGGATCTGTTATTAGGCTTTTTAGTACGACGAATATTCAAAAACTGAAACATACGGCCAAATACGTAAAATACCCTAGATTTCAAATGTTACATAGACTCCGGATTGGCGGCATACCAAAAAGAATATTACTTACTAATATGATAGTAACTGCTATTTATACTTCAGGGGTTCTCGCATCGTTATATGCTTCTTTACTAAATGATGAAACATCAACAGCTTCGTTAATGACTACAGGGGTTATAAATGGCTTTGCCACAATTTTACTTACTATCTTTTTAGATCCTCAGGTTGCATTGTTAACTGAAAAATCAATGCTTCATCCTAAAGGTGCTGATAAGATGGCTGAAACATATGGCTGGTTAATGATATCAAGGCTCTTTGGCACAATATTAGCGCAATTATTTTTAATTCCATCTGCGTATATAATTGTATGGATAACTAAATTAACTAATCTATTAATATATTAATGTTAACTTGGGTAGTAATTTATACAGCTGGTAAGATGATTTACATTACTTGAGAAAGAAACAAAAGGGTCAAGCTCCACTGTAATTTAGTGGGGCTGACCCTCTTTTGTAAAACTCTTACAATCTAAATGAGCTTTTTAATGAAACAATTAAGTTAAAAACAGTATGTTCATCAGAATTATGCTTAGGATCTACATTAAAATATCCGTGTCTAAAAAACTGAAATTTATCTTGTGGTTTTACATTTTTCATATTAGGTTCAATAAACCCATTTAAGATTTGCAAAGAATTAGGATTTACACGATCAATAAATGTTTTTTCTTCCTGAATTTCTTCTTCTTGCTCTTCCTCATCTAAAATCAAAGGCTCATACAAGCGGAATTCTGCAGGAATAGCTTCGTTTGCATCAACCCAATGAATGGTACCTTTCACTTTACGTCCAGTAAAACCTGAGCCACTTTTCGTTTCAGGATCATACGTACAATGTATTTCAACAACATTACCGTCATCATCCTTGATTACCTCTTCACACTTTATGAAATAAGCATGCTTCAATCGCACTTCATTACCAGGGAATAGTCGGAAATATTTTTTTGGCGGATTCTCCATAAAATCCTCTTGTTCAATGTATATCTCTCGTGAAAATGGAATTTTTCTTGAGCCCATCTCAGGATTTTCAGGATTAATTTCAGCATCTAACATCTCTACTTGTCCTTCAGGATAATTGGTAATGACTACCTTCAATGGACGAAGTACCCCCATCGTACGTGGTGAAGTTAACTTTAAATCTGCTCTAATAAAATGTTCAAGCATTCTAGAATCTACTTCTCCTGTTCCTTTAGTTACACCTAATTCACGAATAAAAGCACGGATAGATTCAGGTGTATACCCTCTTCTTCGCAATGCAGAAATAGTTGGTAAACGTGGGTCATCCCACCCATCAACATATCCTTCTTCAACTAATTGTTTTAGTTTTCGCTTACTCATTACAGTATTCGTTAAGTTCAGACGCCCAAACTCAATTTGCTGTGGCTTGCTGTCCATTTCACTTTCTTCAACGACCCAATTATATAAAGGCCTTTGATCTTCAAATTCTAATGAGCAAAGTGAGTGAGTTACATCTTCTATCGCGTCTTCTATCGGATGTGCAAAACTATATACAGGATAAATACACCACTTATCTCCAGTATTATGGTGTGTCGTATGTGAAATACGATAAAGAACTGGATCTCTTAAATTTATATTAGGAGAACTCATATCGATCTTGGCTCTTAACACGCGTTCGCCATTAGCAAATTCACCATCACGCATGCGTTTGAACAAATCAAGATTTTCTTCCACAGATCGGTTCCGGTATGGACTATCTTTACCTGGTTCAATTAAAGTACCACGGTATTCACGGATTTCATCTGGGGAAAGGTCATCTACATATGCCTTGCCTTTGTTAATTAATAAAATAGCACGGTTATACATTTCTTCAAAATAATCTGAAGCAAAAAATAACCCATCCCAATCAAAACCAAGCCATTCTATATCTTGTTTTATTGAATTGACAAATTCAATATCTTCTTTCAATGGGTTTGTATCATCAAAGCGTAAATTTGTTTTCCCATTAAATTCATCAGCTAAATCAAAATTCGTAATAATAGCTAAAGCATGACCTATATGTAAGTAACCATTTGGCTCTGGTGGAAAACGAGTAGTAACATGATCACGCTTTCCAGTTTCTAAATCCTTCTTTATCATTGGTCTAATAAAATTAGATGAGTTATTGTCCACAATTTTTCAACCTCTCGTATGAAATAAATATTTATGTACCATTTTAGATTTATTAATATTTATATCATATATATTTATATTTTGCCAATAAGCTTTTCTACAAGAATTATTACAACCTTATAAGAAAGAAAGGTTGTCTCACTTTAATATTACATGTGAGCCATTTAGCTTATTTGGAAAATACAAAAGCTACACGGAAAAGGCTGTTTTCGCATTAATTGTTGTTTTCTAAAATTTAGTAATAAACAAGTACACAACTATCTTTCGTGACATCTTTATTTTGAAATATGTCAAACGTTTTAAATCCCTTTTTACTATACTAATTTAGTGACAATAGCAACCATTGAAAAGAGCTAATAAAAAGAGCCTGAAGCATAAGCTCAATTTGTGTAATAAATAAAATCTTTTTACACATATTGCGAAGCTTAACGACAGACTCTGTTCATGTCTATAATTTATTAGCAATGATACTATATTACAACATTTGATCTGTTGGACGAACGATGATTTCATTTACATCAACATGATCAGGCTGTTGAACTGCATACGCAATCGCATTTGCAATGTCTTTTCCTTGTAATGTCTTTAAATCAACATATCTTTCTTGGAAATTACGGATAACATCCTCATCTGTAATAGTATGAGTGAGTTCTGTTGCAACTGCTCCAGGACAAATAATTGTTGTACGAATATTTTGTCCTGATTTCATTTCTTGTCGAAGCCCTTCGGTAATAGCTCTTACAGCATATTTTGTACCACTATAAACAGAGCTTCCAGGCCCAACTCGATGCCCTGCTACAGAAGAAATGTTGATGATGTGCCCTGATTTTTGTTCTTCCATATACGGTAGAACAGCTCCGATCCCATAAAGTACTCCTTTTATATTCACATCAATCATTTTATCCCATTCATCCACTTTTCTTTTGTTCAAAAATGACAACGGCATAATCCCTGCATTGTTTACTAGTACGTCTATTTTACCAAAAACATTGATCGTTTCTTTCGCTAAAGTTTCCATTTCCTCAAACGATGTTACATCTGTCACATGATATGAAGCCTGACCACCAATTTCCTTAACTTGTGCTTGTAATTCCTTTAATCTTTCCTCCCGTCTTGCAGCTAACATCACTTGATATCCTTGCTCTGCTAACTTTAAAGCTGTTGCCTGACCAATCCCACTACTCGCTCCTGTTATGATTGCCACTTTGTTTGTCATTATAAAACAACTCCTTTAATATTTTAACTTTTTATACTAATAATGTTTTTTTAGCCTAAAATGTATTACATATGTAAATATAACACCATTATTCAACATTGTAAACTAAAAAAACTTATTTTGTCTAAAATGTTTATTATAAGGCTATATTAGTATATGTTATAATTAAGTTGTTAAGGGGGATTTTCTATGCGTAAGATTGATCCTAAGTTAAGGGAACAAATGAGAAAAACATATGCACAAAAATTAATGAGTATCATTCGAGTTCAAGGATTTAATTCACTTAAAATTCAAGATATAGCTGAGCATATGCAAATTAGCAAAGCGACACTTTACAATTATTTCTCTTCAAAAGAAGAAATATTAAATGAAATAACGGTTAACTATATTGAATATTTTAAGCAAGGCGAACAAACCATTGAAAATAATCAATTTACTTATATAGAACGTTTCCAAAAAGTTTTTGAGCAAGAAGTACTAACGGCTATATATATTTCTGAATTGTTTTTAGAAGAATTGAAAATTGGTTTTCCAAATTTATATGAAGAAATTATTTTTGCAAGAAGAAAAAGAAAAACGACCATTAAATATTTTTATGAACAAGGGATGAAAGAAGGGGTTTTTCATTCATTAAATCCTCAAATTCTGCTTATGCAAGATGAGGTTGCATTAAGAAAATTACTAGAACCAACCTATTTATTAGAAGAAGGCTTAACGACTAAACAGGCTTTATTAGATTATTACGAAGCAAAAAAAATACAAATCATAAAAAGTGAAACACTGCTATCTGCAAGCGATGAAGCAATGACAGAGATCATTGAACATCTTTCTCGCAAATTAGCAACGTCATATTTATAAATTTTTAGGGTGAGATTAAATATTAATCTCACCCTTTCCCATCATCATAACTTATCCATCAAGTAATAATGATTCAGGGTCCTCTACCAGTTCTTTTACATGGACAAGGAATTGCACTGCTTCTCTGCCGTCAATAATTCTATGGTCATAAGAAAGAGCAATATACATCATTGGTCGAACTGCAATCGTATCATCTTCATCAATAACAATCGGTTTTTTTTGAATTTTATGCATCCCTAATATCCCTACTTGGGGTGCATTTAAAATTGGAGTTGAAAACAATGAACCGAACACACCACCATTAGTAATCGTAAATGTACCTCCTTGTAAATCCTGAAGTGATAATTTTTTTTCTCTAGCTTTAGAGGCCAAATTCCTAATTCCCTTTTCAATGTCTGCAAAACTTAATTGGTTAGCACCACGGAGAACTGGAACAACTAAGCCCTCTTCTGCTGACACAGCAATACCGATATCATAATATCGTTTTAGTAAAATTTCGTTGTCTTGAATTTCAGCATTTAACATTGGAAAGGCTTTTAATGCACCTACAACTGCTTTCGTAAAAAAAGACATATAGCCAAGGCGAACATCATATTTTTCTTCAAACCTTTGCTTTTTCCTATTACGCAAATTTATAATTGCTGTCATATCTACTTCATTAAAAGTAGTCAACATCGCTGCTTGTTGTTGCGCTTGAACTAAATGGTGTGCAATTGTTTGACGGCGCCGTGACATTGGAATCCGTTCAATTTGTTTAGGTTGAGTAAGGTCAGTGAAAGGTGGTTGAGCATTGTCAGTTATCGTTGATTTATCTTGCTTTTCTTGGATTGAAGTAGCATAGTTTATGACATTTTCAGGTCTAATACGACCGAGTAAATCACTTGAATCAACTTTTTTTAGATCAATCCCTAATTCTCTAGCTTTTTTCCTAGCGGCTGGTGTCGCTATCGGACGCTCATTTTGTGATGACATTTTGTTCGTTTGCTCTCCCTCACGTACATCTATTTTCGGTTGATCACCATGAACTGTTTCTTCGGTAGCAACATTAGAAAATGACTCGTTTGAAGTAAGAACTTCTCTGTTATCATTTACTTTCGCAATTACTTGATCTACAAAAACAACTTCACCTGGCTCAGCTAAAATATCCTCTAATACTCCATCATATTCTGCATAAATTTCTATATTAATTTTGTCAGTTTCTAACTCTACTATCGCTTCACCTTTGGAAATGGAATCACCCTTATGCTTGAACCACTCAGAAACCGTACCTTCTGTAACAGATTCTGCGAGTTCCGGTACTTTAATTTCTTTCATTATGCCCACTCCTCTGTTATTTTCAGTGCTTGTTGTATAATTTGCTCCTGTTCCAACTTATGAATTACATGCTCTCCTGTTGCAGGACTTGAGTGATACGGTCGTCCTATATAATCAAATTTCACACGCTGTAAGGAAGGTTGTAACAACTTATAAATGAATTCCCAAGCCCCCATATTCTTAGGTTCTTCCTGTACCCAAAAGACCTCAGCTAAATTTGGAAAGCGTTGTATTTTTTGAATAATTTCCTCTTTTGGAAAAGGATATAATTGCTCTATACGTAATATATGAATATTACGTGATGCTATTGTGGATCTCGTCTCCAGCTCAGAAACTATATCTACGGCAATTTTTCCTGTACAAAGAATAAGCCGTGTCACAGCCTCATAATCTTCTCCAACAAGCGGGTGTTCAATAACTTCTTGAAATTGCTGATTAGTGAATTCCTCAATATATGACATTGCCTTTGTATCACGTAGTAAACTTTTCGGCGTCATTATAATTAGTGGACGAACCCCCTCATCACTTAACATAGCTGCTTGCCTTTTGAGAATGAGAAAATATTGCGCAGAGGAAGTTACATTAGCCACTGTCCAATTATTTTCCGCAGACAAGGTTAAAAAACGTTCTAACCGAGCGCTCGAATGTTCTGGCCCTTGTCCCTCGTACCCATGTGGAAGTAGCATGACTAACCCTGACTTCTGTCCCCATTTAGCTCTCCCAGCTGATATAAACTGGTCAATGATTACTTGCGCAGCATTCACGAAATCTCCAAATTGTGCCTCCCAAATAACCAATGTATCTGAAGCATAAACGCTGTATCCATACTCAAAACCTAGTACGGCCGCTTCAGACAATGGACTATTATATACCGCAAAAGATGCTTTGCTATGGTCCATGTTGTGTAAAGCAGAAAATTTTCTATCAGTTTGATAATCATTTATAACAATATGGCGGTGGGCAAATGTGCCCCTTTCAATATCTTGGCCTGTCATTCTTATCGGTGTACCATCAGAAATAATTGATGCAAGCGCTAACACTTCAGCTAACCCCCAATCAACTTTTCCTTGTTCGTTCAACGTTTCCTTTCGTCTCATCAGTATTTTTTTTAATTTCGGGTATACATATAAGTCTTCAGGCCATTCGACTAATGAAGTATTAATATCGAGTAGTTGTTTCTCAGTTATTGGAGTTTTTTTCTCTGAAAAGTTAGATGATAACCTTTCATTTAAGCTGGTCTTATCGTTCGTGTTTTCTTGTGCAGTTATTTGTTTATTACTATCGGATAATTTGTTATTCACAAATTGTCTATAATTATTGAAGCGCTCAACACTGAACTGTCCCTTCTCATATAGTTGCTCAGCATACTTTTCAGCTACTCGAGTGTGCTTATGAATCAAGTTATACGTTAAAGGCTGTGTTGCCATTGGATCATCTGTCTCATTATGGCCATAACGACGATAACCTACCAAATCTATGAGAAAATCTTTCTTAAATTTCTCCCTATATTGTGAAGCGAGGCGTACAGCTACTAAGCAAGCTTCCGGATCATCAGCATTTACATGTATAATAGGTATTTCAAAACCTTTGACTATATCGCTTGCATACAATGTAGAACGAGAGTCAACAGGGCTTGTAGTAAATCCAATTTGATTATTTGCAATAATGTGTATCGTACCGCCTGTTTGATATCCTCTTAATCGGCTTAAATTTAATGATTCTGCTACGATACCTTCACCTGGAAAGGCAGCATCACCATGAATGAGAATACTTAATGCACTACTTTGGTTTTGTATCGGGAATCCTCGCTTCTGTCGATTTTCTTGGGCTGCACGGGTAAACCCTTGAACAACAGGATTAACAAATTCTAAATGGCTAGGATTATTCGCGAGGTGTATTTTTGTGTGAATACTTTCTTGTTCGTGAATATTAAGATCTGCACCTAAATGGTATTTAACATCACCCGTCCAACCGTAATTTATCCCTGTTGATCCTTCAGATGGGACAAGATGTTTATTCGGTGCATGATGAAACTCAGCAAAGATTTTTTCATATGGTTTTCTTAAAACATGAGCCAGCACATTTAACCTACCTCTATGTGCCATCCCTATCAGAATGTCTTTAGTCCCTGTTTTTGCATTTGCATAAATAATTTCATCTAACATTGGAACTAACATATCAAGCCCTTCAATTGAAAACCGTTTTTGAGCTGCGAATGTTTTGTGTAAAAACATTTCAAAGCTCTCAACTTCAATTAAGCGCTCAAGAAGACTTACCTTTTGCTCTTGTGGCAACTCTTCATACAAAGACTCAGTTTCAACTACTTTATATAGCCATGCCCTTTCTTCTAAGTCTTGTACGTGATTAAATTCGAATGACAATGAACTTGTATAGAGCTCTTTTAATTTTTCGATAGCAGAAAGTCCGGTACGTATTGAGTGAGGTGCATGCTCCCATATAATATCGGCAGTCATATTGTTCAGATCATTTTTCGTTAAATGATACGTCTCTAAGTTTAGAAAGTTAGGTGAAGAAGCATTTACATTAAAATGCTGATGGAGCGGATTAATTTTTGCATACAAATGTCCCTTTGTTCGGATCATTGTAACAAGCTGAATTGCCGAAGCAACTTTTGATAATTGGTCTGATTGGTTGTTTTGAGATTCACAATGCTTATTAGTTGAAAAAGTAGGCGGTCCCCACTTAACAAATAATTGTTTAATACTATCATCCACTTGATTCGGGTTATTACAAAATAACTCATATTGCTCTTGAACATACGCCATGTTTGGTCCAGAAAACGATTGCCATTGAAAGCCATGTTTTCTGTTTGTCATGTTAGTTACCCTCCCATTTATATGAATGAATATGATGTAACTATAAGAAGTGTTGTAGTATATTTAATTGAATTTAATTCTCAATTAAAAAATAACAGAAACGCACACATATTACAAAAATAATGCTTCAAATAATAAATAAAGTTGACAATCTTCTTCTCGTAAGCTTCATTATTATTTTTACTATTATCGTACACGGTTATGCCTAACTTTAAGCGACAACCATTTTGACATAACCATATTGTTATCATTAAATTTAAATAGTATTAGTTATTAATAAAGGCTTTTTTCGCATTATTTGTTGCTTACCTAATACTAAAGACGAATTTAACTAGCGTTCATGGCATCTTTTTCCCCTAAAACTTTAAGAAAAAACGGCTAAATTCACGAAAAGAGCTTTAATAAGATAGTAAAAGATACCTCATTATAGTCAGATGATTGGCTGTTGAGGTATCTTTGTTTTAGGCTCATTATTGTACTTTTTTTAATATTACTCAGTAAAACGATGTCACGTACCGAGGAATAGTTATTTATTTCCCTGCCAGTTGTTGTGCCTTCTTTTGTGTTGCGATAACCGCTTGCTCAATAATATTTGTAAATTGATTTTGATCTAACACTTCTATTCCTGCTGCTGTAGAACCTCCAGGTGATGTCACTTGATCACGTAGTTCATGGGGAGCATGTCCTTCCTTCAACATAGCAGCTGATCCATATATCATCTGTGTTACAAGCTTGCGTGCTTGGTCTTTTGTAACACCGTATTCTAACGCCGACTGTTCTAACGCCTCAGCAAAACGATATAAAAACGCTGGTGCGCTTCCAGTAATAGCAGTTAAATCATGTATTTGCTGCTCTGTACATAGTTCTGCATCACCTATTCCAGTTAATACTAGCTCTAACTCTTGGCGATGCTTCTCCTTAACAGCTTTGCCAAAAGTGTATAAAGACATAGATTGAGAAATGTTTGCAGCAGTGTTTGGCATAATCCAAGCAACTGGCGTCTCCTCAGGTAGAATATTTTCTAGTAACTGAATGCCTATACCACCTGCTATAGTAACAACTAATTGTCCTTTAATCCATAAAGACAAATCTTCTAGTATCTCTTTGTGCGCTTCAGGAGGCATAGCTAAAATAATGATATCTACATGGGCGACCTCATCCTGCCATTTTGTTGATGTTGTGACACCATATTTTTCCTTCAAATTAATTAATCTTTGTTCATCTGTTCGATTCGTAACAATAATTTCATCAATATACTCTTTTTTGTATGTTAGTAAACCAGAAAAAATGGCCTCGGCCATTCTGCCTGCACCAATAAATAAGATCTTTTTTTTCATTAGATGTTCCACTCCATTAATAGACATATTTGTTGATCTAATCAATATTTCTTAAATTCAAATTTGTTTCTTTATCTTTAACTACCACAATAAACGATTATAACGTAGTCACTATTAATAATGAAGTATTTAATTATACTCACGATAAATCTTCATGAACTTTACTTGCTTAAGATCAGTAATAGTATTTATTTTCAGCTAAAAACTATTTCATTCCTCAAAATAAAATAAAGGAGTACTCTTCTTTTTATAAGAGTACTACCTTAAAAGCCATATAGGCGATCAACCTATTTATAGATCCAAAGCATTCATTATACAAGTTTTACGCTATTGAACATCTAATTTCATTAATGAGAGATGCTGTTAACTTGTATACTCTAATAAGGACGTACCACAACTCCAAGTACAATGATCAACAGTATGAATAATACTACAATAAACGCAAATCCACCAAAAGGTCCATGTCCACCATATCCATAACCACCATAACCATACATATTACCATTCCTCCTTTCTAGTTATATGTTCAGTTTATGTGTATAAAAACAAACTGACTGTACGAATGCACATGATGAAAACACCCAATTTATGATGATCTTTAATATTTTTCATATAGCTTGTGGGTTTCGTACTTAGAAACAATGACAAATTTTAATTTGATTTAAGGGATCTTTACTACTTTAATACAGTTGAAATCGATAAAACCATTGCATAGCTGTTTTTATTTAATAACAACAAAATTCCTTTTTTCTGATTGTACAAGCTTGTGATTTTTCTTAACAAAAGACTGTTAGCCAATTAATTGTTGATTATCGTAATAATAGCTAAATACAAATACATCTAATGCTCGAGGCATCTTTCTTCTCTATAGACTATGAAAGTCATATAAAATCATTCAGTCTCTCAAATGCTAGGGAAAAAAGCAACATAGTTTTCGAAAAGAACCTTACTTATGTGAACCTTTAGGAGAGCAAATGCTAATACAAAATAAGACTTTTTACTTAGCCCATAACTTACAATACTTGTGAAAATATTATCAATCTTGATAATTATACTGAATATTTGTAATATTACAATTAGCTATATGCATTTACTATATAGTAGTAAATATGAATAAAAGGAGTTGGAAAAATGAAAATCCGTACTTATCTATTAATCGCGCTATTAACTGCGATGCTAGTATTACCATCAAGTATTGTAAAAGGTGCAATTGTAACAGATGCAATTCCAAAACCAATTAATGTAACTAACACACCTGGAACTTGGTACTTAGGGGCATTACCTGACAATGTGAATATGAACAAATCTCCTCTCGTATTCGTCCAAGGTTTACACGGGAACGCTAAGGATTGGTGGGAAGAAACAGTTTATTACGGTGAAAACGATATGTACAATTATGCATATGCAAATGGCTATCGAACAGCTTTTGTACAACTTGAGGATGCAACTGGTGGAGATGCTGCGGATATGTGGCATAATGGTCAAATGCTAGCATCGATGTTAGAGGAAATTTACAACTATTTTGGAGAGCAAGTTACTATTATCGCTCATAGTAAAGGAGGGGTCGATTCACAAACAGCGCTCGTCCATTTTGGAGCATGGCCATACGTAAACGATGTCATAACATTATCTTCTCCACACTATGGTTCTCCTTTAGCTGATTTGGCATATAGTTCTTGGGCAAATTGGTTAGCAGACTTGATTGGCAGAACCGATGAAGGAACATATGTAATGCAAACAGGGGAAATGGAGAAATTCCGTCTAATTACCGACGAAAATGAAAGCGCATACAAAAATAACTATTATACTGCTTCAGGCACTGGATGGGGGCCTTTCTTTTCTGCTCTTTGGTTTGGTGGTGCGTATATAGGCGGTGATAACGACGGTCTTGTTCCTGTATGGAGTTCTAAGCTTCCGTATGGCACTCACTTTTTTAGTGGAGGAGACGACATAGATCACGATAATATTCGGATGGGCAACAGTTCCTTTGATAGAATCGCATCTTTGTTAAATGATACATCTACTTTCACATCGGCAAATTGGTTCACAGCTGCTTCATCTGACTCACAATATGTACCTGAACAATTACTACGTGGCGGTAGTTTATCTACTAATCAACTAGTAGAAGAACTTATCCCAGTAGAATCCGATAATAATAGAGTTGTATTTCAAATATTAACAGCAAGCAAAGATGTGAATGTAAAACTTATATCTCCGAAAGGAAAAGAATATACAAAAAAATCAAAGCAATATATACAATCTGAGGGAGAGAATTACTTTAAAAACACTTATATTCAAACATTTACTATAGACCAACCTGGTGCTGGAGAATGGCAAATAGATTTAAATAGTAGCAACGATGATGCCTACTTTATAATTACAAACTTTCAAGGGTCAAATGCGCTTAACTTAAATTGGGGAGAGCTTGAAAAAGAAGCTAAAAATAAAGATAAAAAAGATAAAAAATTAAAGATTGATAAGAAAGTGAAGAAAAATAAATCTAAGCACAAAAAACCTAGAAATATTTCTAATGAAATTCTTGATATAATCCAAGCTGATACCTACAATGTCACCTATGAAATTGTTGGAACGACTGAGAATGGTGAAACATTTTACCGAACTGCTGTGAAATCTTATTATCAATATGATGAAAATTAAAGTCAATTTGTTTTGTTGAATTAGGTTCGTAGATAATTAATTCAAGAGGATTTAGAATATAATAATTTGCGACTTTATCCTTTATTACAAAATAAGTAAAATTAGGTTATTCTCGTATTTAACATTAATCTTTTATCTATTATACTAATCTGTTGCGTAAAAGAGCTTGAAACAATATTCAAGCTCTTTTTTCTTCTTTATATTTTACGTACCCATTCAATTTCTACTCATATATCATTCAAGGACAGTACCAGTATCATTTACGTATAAAATATATGTTTGCCGATCCTCATCTGCCTCTACCGACGACCTTTTATACTCTTTTCCTTCTATATATATAAATGAATTACCTATATATCCTAAAACGTCCATATGATCACGACAATCATATATTTTAAGAAGCTTTTGCTCTCCAATCCTCCTATACTCCCTTACTTCCACACATAAGTTTTCTCTCACACGTGCATTGGGATCGATCGTATCATCTCCAATTTTGTTCACATATAAAACGAAACGGTCCTCTTCTAATGCTGATGATACTTGTTCATATACGATGCCGTCCTTCACATAATACTCACATTCACGTCTGACAAATATTTGTTCTCGATCGATATCTTTATAATGATATAGTGCAGGATAGTCTTTATAACGATCATTTAGCCGAATTTCTAACACTCTAATTTTTTGATTCATGTGCCCTCTCCTATGTAAATGTTATTACATCCATTATATAGAAAATACCTATAGCTATAAAATGATAATACTTAATAAAAGGTTTTATATTTTGCCCTATTACGAAGTCACTGTTAAGACTTTATTTGTATATTTCACAACTATCATCAAAATAAGAATAAAAATACCACAAAGGCTGTATGTATCGTTATTCCTTAGTATTAATAAACAACCTATACGATAACATCTATACTCAGTTATACATGCCCGTTTTTCGCATTAATAAATCGATGCTACAAGTGATTGTTTTTACTTGTAAGATTCACAAATAACTGGACAACTTATTTATTCATCCTCTAACAATATTTTACATGTTAGGCGGACCCCACAATCAATATTTATTGAATTCAAAAGGTTATCTTGACTGCGGGATTAATCCCCTCTAACATTAATATTAATTTTATTAGGCTCTTTTCGTAACTTTGTTGATATTGTTATCAAAATAGTACCCAAAAAGTGGTTTTACATTGTTAGTTAACGTTGTAGAAAAAAAAGATGCCCATCGTGTTTAATTCTTAAAACGAAAAACAACAATCAATGAAAAACAGCCTTTTAGTATGTGGTAATTAGAAACGGCGACGACGGAATAATGCACTTAACAAAAAGATCGTTGCGACAGCCCGAAAAGGAAAGAACCTTCTTCCACCACGACCACGAACAAATAAACCTGTTCCGGTCCTACCTTCAATGACTCCATCATAACTCCAGCCGCCAACTCCCATCACTCGAACTGGTTGATAATAGTATCTATTTGTTAAATTACTGATGTGTTCTTCGTGTAGCATATTTATTCCTCCTTTCTAACTAAATCTTGCGAGAAGGATAAATAGCAATACTAGAAAAGGTTTATTAATACTCAATTACTGTAATTTTATTTAGATGTTTATTACCCATTCTAAAAAGATAGCCTAAATACCGACCCAAATAGATACTTTTTAATATAGGGTAACTGTCTGAACATATTTTACAGCATCCTTCCGCTTCTATCTATTATATGTATGTAGTAAATAATCGGTATGGACATCCCCCTATGCCTATCAAAAATTTTCTTAGTCTATGTTTAGGTGTTTGTAATAGGAAGTTTTCACATTGTTGCTTTCCGTAAAAAGAGCTAAACACAAATATAGCTATCGTTCGGAGCTTCATTTACTTCTCAAAGGTTATAAAGTTATCTAAAACACATTAGTTCCTTAAATGTAAGTGAAAAATAACAACAAAGTGTACGAAAAGTGCCTATAACAATAAGCAGCATAGTTCTAGACTTTCAATATAATTTCTATTACTTCCCTAAATACACGTTACACCTATATTGTTTCGATCCTACATCGTATTTGTTCTTTGAATAGTTAAAGCTCAATTGCTAATACTAATCAAAGCTCCATAAAACATGTAACAAAATAAGGAGATACAACATGCAAGAAAAACTTCATCCTTATCAAGTCACTATCGTTGTTTATATGATACAAATTGGAATTACCATCATTACTTTACCTCGTATCAGTGCTGAGACTTTTGGGACGAATGGATGGATTGGGATAATAATTGTATCTCTACTAGTAGCAGTGAACATATTAGCAATTGGTTTAGTCTTCTTTTATAGCAATGGAAAATCAATTTTTAAGATTTTGGATGAAGGACTCCCACAATTTTTATTGCGGCCATTTTATCTTTTTTTAGCGTTACTATGGAGCACTCTTGGAGTATTAATAGCAAAAAATTTCGAATTGCAATTGAATTTATTTTTCTATCCAACACGTACAGCATACATATATGTATTAATGTCTCTTTTTTTTACAT
This sequence comes from Bacillus sp. SM2101, assembly GCF_018588585.1. Taxonomy (NCBI): domain Bacteria; kingdom Bacillati; phylum Bacillota; class Bacilli; order Caryophanales; family Bacillaceae; genus Bacillus; species Bacillus sp. SM2101. The sequence goes on along the minus strand of NZ_JAEUFG010000008.1, from coordinate 167,193 downwards.
ATTGGCTCGTTCGAAGAGGAATTTATCACATCGCCAAAGCTTCTGTTGTTTTCTTCGCTGTCATCTTAATGACATTATTATTAGGATTTCTTCTACCCGAGTTTAGATTTACAAGATTAACGCCATTTGTTTTTAAAGGTGACAAAGAGTTATTCAAAGGTGGGATACAAGTTGTATCGGCTTTTTTAGGGTATGAGCTAACCCTTCTTTTTATACCTTATATGCTGAAACCAAAAACAGCTGTAAAATCAGTATTACTCGGACATGCCATAGTCACTTTTGTCTATCTTAGTACATGTTTTGTTGCTTTTGGCTTATTTAGCTATCGTCAATTGTTAAATGAAAAATTCCCAATCCTAACTATGCTTGAATATTTGGAGTTTCCATTCATAGAAAGGGTTGAAGGCTTTGTTTTTCACTTTTTTATATTAGAAGTGATTATCACTGTTGTGTTTTTTTATTGGGGTGCTGATCAAGTTCTTAGACAAGCAATTCCAAAGATTTCCCCTAGAAAATCGATTTTAAGTTTAATAATTGTCTCATTTTGTTTATCACTATTTGTTAAGGGCTCTCTTGAAGTTGATAAATGGTTACTCGGTCTCGGTTTTGCTGAAGCAATCATTGCAGTATTACTTCCTACACTACTCTTATTAACATTAGGAATATCTCATTTACGTCATAAACAAAATGTTTAATTAATCCCAATCTTCTAGTCAAGATTCTAAAATGACATATTGGTATATCCTATCTTGGAATAGAGTATCTATAGAAGTCCATACTAAGGACAAATCATTTATTAAGACTAATCTATTCACATAGTTAGAAATTACTATAAATTCGGGGTGATAAAGTGTTTACATTTTTTAAAAAGCGGATGAAAAATGATACAGCTAAAAAGAAGACATCCGACAATGAATTAGAAAAGCATGATAGTAACCCTGAACCTACCTATTCACATATTGAGCAGCAATTTACAGATTGTACTGACATATCTAAGAAATATTGTCAACGAGTCGATGTAAGGCTAATCTATTTCGAGTATATGGTTGACAAACAAACACTAAACAGTGATGTTATTGATAAAATGGAAGGTCTTGACCGTGAAGAAGTACACTCGTTTCTACAGCAAAGCCAATTTCAGCCTAGCCACGATAATAAAGAAGTAGTAAAAGCGATCTTAGATGGTAATGCTGCTATTTTTCACGAAAATAATACGTATATATTCGAAGCTACAAAGTTAGAAACACGCGCGATACAAACAGCTGAATCTGAGACAATTATAACAGGTCCACATGATGCATTAAATGAACTAATAGATACAAATCTATCTCTCATTAGGCGTAGAGTGAAAAGCTCTCATTTAAAAGTACTAAAATTGTCGGTAGGTGAAATAGGAAAAAGTAACGTGTATTTATTATATATTGATGGCATTGCTGATCAACAAATTGTTCAAGATGCTAAGACAAGGATCGAAAACATAGAGATTGATGCAATTTATGATGTTAACATGCTTGTTCAATTAATCGATGAATCTCCAAACTCACCTTTTCCACAATTTCATACGACAGAACGTCCCGATGTCATTTCGTCTAAACTAACTGAAGGAAAAGTTGTCGGCATGATGGAGAACAGTCCTTATGCGTTCAGTGCTCCAACGAGCTTTTTTGATTTCTTTCAGTCAACAGATGATTATAACCAGCGGTGGCTCGTGGGATCTGCCACAAGGTTGTTACGCCTTTTTGCTTTATTTGTAACTGTTTCTTTTACAGCTCTGTATGTGTCAATAACTACATATCATTATGAAATGGTACCCGACTTACTATTAATTAGCTTAATTACATCAAGAAGTAATGTGCCCTTTCCACCAATAATGGAAGCATTGTTGATGGAATTTACCATTGAGTTGTTAAGAGAGGCTGGAGCACGTCTACCAACGAAGATTGGTCAAACAATCGGTATTGTTGGAGGAATTGTCATTGGGTCAGCATCAGTAGACGCTGGTATTACGAGTAATATTTTAATTATAGCTGTTTCAATTTCTGCCATCTCTTCTTTTGTCATACCTAGTTATGTCATGAGTAATTCTATTAGGATTATTCGGTTTGGATTTATTTTATTAGCTGGTTTGTTAGGTAACTTAGGCATTGTATTTGGCATAGCTTGTTTAGTTATTCACCTCACTGGATTAACTAACTTAAAAGCGCCATATTTTTGGCCTATATCACCAACAAATCTTAGTGGTTGGAAAGATACGATCATTAGAGGGCCTCTTAGTATTTTTAATACCCGTCCTAACATAAGTAGCCCTACAAATGATACAAGAAAAAAATTAAAATAACGACAAAAAGCTAGTTGAGAGTAGCTTAAATAAGATTTTGTAAGAAAAGGGGACTTATGAATGCAAGAAAAACTCCAACCTTTTCCAACTGCTATACTTATCCATATGGTTCAATCAGGGATTATTTTATTCAGCTTACCTCGTGTAGCAGCTGATGCTTTTGGAACTAACGGGTGGATTGGAGTTTTACTAATCTCCATAATCGTCATGTTAAATATAGTGCTCATTAGTCTCGTGTTTCATTTCGGTAAAGGAAGGTCGATATTTAACATATTTGAGGATGCTTTACCTATTTCATTGCTGCGGCCTTTTTACCTCCTTTTAGCTCTGCAATGGGGTACTTTGGCAGTTCTTATCGCAAAGGATTTTGAAATGTTGTTGAGAATGTTATATTATCCGACGATGCCATTTACAGGATACGTATTTATATCAATATTATTAACGTATTGGCTCGTAACGAGTGGCATTTACCATATTAGTAAAGCAACCGTTATTTTCTTTTTTTTATCAATATGGACTATGTTTTTATTATTTTTCCACCTTTCCGAATTTAGGTTGTCTCGATTTACACCATTTATTTTTGAAGGCAGCAAAAAATTAGTTGAAGGTGGTAGCGGAGTGTTTACTGCTTATTTAGGGTATGAAATTATCTTGCTATTGTTTCCTTATTTAGCTGTAAAGAGATCTACAATTAAATCATTTTTTTATGCAAATGTTATTACAACAACGGTCTATTTCTTCGTTTGCTTTGTATCTTTTGGTTATTTTAGCTTTGAGTACTTAAAAAATGAATCATTTCCTTCGTTGACATTGCTTGATTACATTAGATTTCCTTTTGTGGAACGAATTGAAGGCTTTCTATATAATTTAGCTTCTTTATCCGTTTTAGTTACTGTTGTCATGTATTATTGGTCTGCAAATGAAGCTATAAAGCACGCTTTGCCAAAAATAAAGCCAAATCGCTCATTTGCATTATTGTTAGTCGTTACGTTTATAATTTCTTTGAACCTGACATTGATGAGAGAGGTTGAATTAGCCTTAACAATACTTGCACGAATTGAAATCGGAATAGCTATTTTATTACCAATTATCCTTATAGTACTTATAAGCATCACACATATGAGGAGGAAAACAAATGCGTAACATATTCTTTGTAACAATATGCATTGTCCTATTAAGTGGCTGTTATACTAGTTATGGAATTGATGACTTAGCTATGATCAATGCAATAGGTTATGACCTTTCTGAAGAGGAGGATGCTTATCTTGATGTTACAGCCTTATATCCTCGCGCTACAGAAACTGGTAACGTTTTTGAAACACTGCAAGCATCTGGGAATTCAACGAAAGATATTGAGATTGATACGATGGCGCAATCAAGCTTTGAGATCGTAAATGGTCAGCTTGAGATTATGTTATTTGGGGAAGAACTCGCAAAAGAAGGTATCTTACCGATTATTCATACAGCATTACGAGATCCTAGCATTGGCTCTAGAGTAAAGCTAGCTGTGACAAAAGGAAAAGCAGATCAAATCATTACAAAGAAATTAGAAAAAGAACCTAACTTAGGTTTATATTTAGATACAATGTTAAATAAGTTCGAAAAGACATTTGTTTTTCCATCTGTTAATTTATATCAATTTTCTAGATCTTATTTTGATGATGGCATTGACCCCTTTTTACCAGTATTTACAGCAACTTCAAATAATATTGAGTTTGACAGCTTTGCCTTGTTTAATGAAGATAAACTTATTACGACGATCTCAAGAAAACAAGCTGTCTACTTATTTTTTTTAAGAGAAAACTTTCGTAAAGGATTACTTGATATCGATTTAATGAAGGGAGATATTGCAGATCATATTCACCTTTCATATGTTCGTAACAAACATAAAATACATATTACCAAAAAAGAAGATGATCACTTTTCAGTAGAAATTGATATCCATGTTACAGGTTCTTTAGAAGAGTATACCGGTGACTTGAATATTGAAGAACCTAAAGAACAAAAGAAACTAGAAAAAATAATAAAAGAGCTCGTTGATAAAGAAACTATGGCTGTAATGAAGTTTCTACAAAAGAATAATGTTGACGTGATAGGCTTAGGCCAAAAAATAAGAAATAGTCTTACATATGAAGAGTGGAAAAGCCTTGATTGGGATAAAGTATACCCAGAAATTGACGTCACAATTAAATCAGATGTAAAAATACGAAACATAGGTAAATTTAATCAGGATGACGTGAGCAACTAGCTGAGGACTGATCCACGCTGATTTATAGTGTTACAATAACGAATGGCAGACCTCTCTAAGATCTGCCATTCGTTATTTTTCGTTAAGCTGTTTTCTCATTCACACTATCAATTTATTGATAAATAAACAGCAAAGTTTACGAAAAGAGCCTACACTATTTAAGTTAGCTTACAATTATACATTGCATGGTGAAAGACGGTCCTCACAATTTTTAAATAGATGTTGTACATCAATATTGAATAACTCTGTAAAAGAGTTAATAGGGTACCTCTTTACATAAGACATAACAATATTATAAGCAAATGCCTGTCCAGTATATGTAGGTATATCATCGTCATAAAATCCAAAATAAAATTTCCTATTTAATTGTACATCTGTTGACTGTAACAACCCTTTCACACTAGCCCAGTATCTCCCTTCATCTATTGTGTAGTCAGCCCACCAACGCTTATCTTCAAAGAAGGATAGACTAAAATACTGGGCTGCCCCCTCCAGTTTAAACCAATCAGCTAAAGTAAAAATGCCGTTCAATTGATTAACTGGGCTTTGTGGAGAAGAGTAAAAAGCCTGGTGTGCTAAAACGTATTTTAAGTAATCGAGATCTGGGTTTGGTGGAACGAAAATGAGTATATTACCATGATGGTTTATATAGGCAAAAATACAAAGTGACTGAGGTATATGATGAGGTTTTGCAAGGGCTGGGACTACTGTTATTTCAAGGTTTTCGACATAAATATATTTAGAAACTAGGCTCATGACATTTTGGATAACAGCTTCAATTAACCCTTCATTCCATTGTAATGCAACAAGCTCTTCACGTGTTAATGTTTGCAACTTATGATGGTTTATATCATCAATTAAAGAGCTACTACCTTTACTGCTCTCCTCTTTGAATTCGAAATTAAAGCCATGATCGCGAACTAAATGTGCTAAGTAATCCTTTTTTTCTATTAAGCTGTAGGGGGCGAATTGAGTAATAGATACCATAATGAAATAAGCTCCTTCCATTATTATCTTTAATTTTCCAATGCCATTCTAACTGTTAGAAGCACCTTTAATCCAAGCCAAGCACCTACTGTATTTAACAAAATGTCATCAATATCAAAACTACCTAAGCTAAAAACAAATTGAAGTAATTCGAGACTGCTAATCAACCATATGAATACTAAAATTAATAAACTGCTTTTTCGCAGCTTAGGGATCAATAAAGACAAAAATAATCCGAAAGGTATAAAAACAATGATATTCCCAATTAGGTTTATCATTATTACACGTGCACTATAGTGTCCAATATTGTTCACATAATTACCTATTGTTTTAAATGGAATAAGGTTGTACGAAGATTCTTCAAAACTACTTCTAGAAAATCCAAAGAACATCATGTAAATGAGCATCAAAAAATAAATGCCAAATAACAACCATGCAAATATGATTTTTTTATCCTTTGCCAAATGTGTCGTATCCAACATACCTATTCCCCTACGTTTTTGTAACTAACAAAGCAGCTAAATTAATAAATGAATCTCTTCATATCATACCATATATCCTTTGGTAAAATTAGTATAATCAAAAAAACACACAAAATTCAAAAAGAATCTATATAATTTTTAATTATTCAAAAATATTAGAATACAAGACAGGATTTCTTTATTAAATATTGAAATATTATATTAATCATTAAATAACACGAATTCTAACACATATATAATATTAAATTAATTAAGTAGGTTCTAGTATTTATAGCCTAAAACGAAGCATTTATCTTATGTTTTCGTGCATACATTATTTAATAAGTAAAGAAATTTAAAATTTCTTTATCACACAACAGCTTAAAAGCGTTTGTGTGATATAATATTAACCGTCACCATTTTGACACAAATAACTTATCTCAACTTTTTATTTGTAAGGGAGGAAATAACAATGAATATAGTAAAAAAAAGCGAGATTCCAGCTCATTTAAGAGAGTATGTTATTGAACAGCAGTACGATGCGTACACTCCTATTAACCACGCTGTTTGGCGTTATGTGATGAGACAAAATGTAAATTTCTTTAAAGATGTCGCTCACGAAGCTTATACAAATGGTGTTACAGCCTCAGGCATGAACATTGAACGTATACCTAGAGTGGAAGAAATGCATAATAGCCTTCAGCCATTTAATTGGGGTGCGGTTGCAATAGATGGATATATTCCAGGAGTAATTTTCTTTGACTTCCAAGCTCATGGGTTACTCCCGATCGGAACTGATATTCGGAAATTAGAAAACATCGAATATACACCTGCTCCTGATATTATTCATGAAGCTGCAGGGCATGCACCAATTCTTTGTGATAAAAAATATGCTGAATACGTCAAAACATTTGGTGAAATTGGGCGAAAAGCTATCGCAACAAAGGAAGAACATGATGTTTTTGAAGCTGTTCGTACATTATCTAATTTATTAGAAAAAGGAAGCACAACTGAAGAAGAGATTGCTGAAGCTGAAAGAATTCTTGCAGAAAAACAGAAAGCTGTTACACAAATCTCTGAAGCTGAAGAAATATCACGACTTTACTGGTGGACAGTAGAATATGGACTAATAGGAAGCATCAACGATCCTAAAATATATGGTGCAGGCCTATTATCATCTGTTGGAGAAAGTAGCAGTTGTTTAACAGATGAAGTTAAAAAAATTCCATTTGATCTAGATCATGTTATTTCAACTGGTTTCGATATTACAACGAAACAGCCTCAACTTTTTGTTTGCGAAGATTTTGATCAATTAATTGATGCTGTCAAAGAATATTCAAAGCGGATGGCATTTTATGTCGGTGGCACAGAGAGTCTAGAAAAAGCTGTGCAATCTGGTGCAACTGCAACAGTTGAGTATAGTTCAGGCTTACAGTTGACTGGGACTGTTTCAAAACTAATAAAGGATGAAAAACAAGAAGCAGTTTATTTAAATACGTCAGGCGAATCCATCTTATCATTTGATGACAAACAACTTGCTAATCATGGGAAAGATGTTCATGCTGATGGCTTCGGATCACCAATTGGAAAGCTAAAAGGAGAAGATAAACCTTTAGAAGACCTAACTGATGTTGAATTAGAGCAGCATGGAATTATTATTGATGACAAAGCAACACTACAGTTTGAAAGCGGTGTCATCGTTGCTGGAATTGTTCATGAAGTGATAAGAAAGAACAGTAAAGTAATTCTCATTCGTTTCAAAGAAGCTTCAGTCACATATGGCGATCAAACACTTTTCCAACCAGATTGGGGTATGTATGATATGGCTGTTGGGTCACACGTTACATCTGTTTATGCTGGTGCAGCAGATCCTGAAGCTTATTTTTCATCAGAAAGCATAGTAGAGGACGAAGAGGTTAATTCTAACGTAACTAACTCCTTAAGCCCATTAGATCATTTATATACAAAAGTACGTGAAATAAGAGAAGATATTAGTCTTCATTCAAATTCATCTGAAGCTTTACTAGAAGTGATAAATCAACTAGATAAAGACTTCCCTAATGATTGGTTATTACGCTTAGAAATTTTAGAGCTTCTAGCTGAAAATGATCTGAATCCTGAAGGTCAAGAAAAACTTCATAATGACTTAAACCGCTTAAAAAGTGAAGAAAAGGCATTATCTCAACTCATCGAAAACGGTTTGAAATTAATCTAGTTGACGGTATGAAAACGAGCGCTATGAAATTAAATAGCTGCTCGTTTTTTCTATTGATCATTGAACATGTGTTTTATGACACACCTTTTCTTTTCTTTATTACGTGAGAAATACTAAGTAACAATAATAAAAAGACAGGCAGAGCAATCGATACCACCCCTTCTATTAATCCTAACCAAATATCCCATTCATCTAACTCTCTTGAGAGATTTGGTATGAAGGACAAACAAAAAGTTAAAATTATTAAAAACAAGAGCGTATAACGAGGCTTAATTGATGGCACAGCATGTCTAAGTACTAAATCTGCAGACCAGTAATAAACAACGATAGTTATCAATACTCTTAGGAAATATAAGCTAACAATAAATCCATCTAAGCGTTGAAAAAAAGGCAATTGAAAATATTCAATCATAGTAATGAATGGATACGTGTCATTTACCAATTGGTCATAACTGAAATAACCGTAAGCAACAAAGCTATTTACAAGAAAAATGAATGTTGTAATGATATTCCCGAACATCAATGCTTTAAAAGCTGATTTCTTTTTCATCATAAATGGGATGATTAAAATAACTAGCTCATAACCTAAAAAAGCATCTAACACACCAAAACCGCCATCAATAATCTTTTTCTCCCCTTCAAAAATAAAGGGTGTAAATCTTAAAATCCTAAATTCAGGTGTTAAATAGAAAAACAACAACACAATCCATATAGTAAGCCCAAAAAATACAACAGTTGTTTTCCCGATATGGTATATTCCACTTCTAACTAGCCAATATGTAATCACTAAAGTAAAGATAATAAATAAAAGTGAAGGCATAGTTGGATAATATAAAGTACGTAACAATAAGTCATAATACTTTAAAACTAAGACCCCAGTTGTACTCCACAACAAAGCTAAAAAAACATATAGTGGCTTTACAAGAATTGGTGATATTACGTCTTCTAATATTTCAAATATGGTTTTATCTTTTCCAAAACGAAATACTAACGCTATAAGTATTAAATTCAAAATGACAAGCACAGAAAATATTAAGATTCCAATCCACCCATTTGTCCCAAACGCTTCTGCGGTATAACGTGGTAAGCTTAATTGATCAATGCCTGTTTGTATCATAAAGACCATTATTGCAACCTGAAATGTACTGAGTCCCTCTTTCATCATGTGCCTCATTTGCTTATTGATTTTGTTGGCCGTTTTTTAACTTTCATTGTTGCTCTCCCCAATTGGAACTAAACACGATAGGCGACTTTTTTCTTTAAAGACTGCCAAAATCATATACTACACAACAGTTGCCCTAATGTAAGTTAAAAAAGCAACAGAGTTTTCGAAAAGAACCTTTTCTTTTGAAGTACTAAAACTGAAAAGAATAAATGAGCTTGAATTAAATAATTACATATTTATTCCTTTGATGTTAGTATGATGATAATCACCTAAATTATTCCTACTTCTCTCCATAATCCACATTTAATGCATGACTATCACTTCTTAAATAGCCTTTACACTTCCATTTTTTCAGCTAGAATCTTCATATTCGTTTCGCATCGATTGTTGTTTTTTTTAATTAGGTATAGACACGGGAATACCAATTGCTCGTGATCTTTTCTACTCTTAAATTAATGGAGTTGTAAAACTTATCATACTGTCCATTCTTAGTAAAAAAAGCAACAAAGGTTACGAGAAGAGCCTTTATATAAACAATCAATTTTACCATTGTTCATGCTAATGGAAGAAGTTCACCATGTTTTCTAGTACGACATTCCAATAACATTTATGACCCTTAAGTAAATTATTAGAAATCAAGACAAAATAGTTGAATGTCAAAAAAGGTCAGAGTATAATAAAGTCAAAGTTAGTCAAACACCCACCGATTCAATCGGTCTATTTTTCATATTAAAAGTCAAAGTTAGTCAAAGTCTAAACTAAATTGTATTTCAACTGATATCAGAGTTTATTAATAACAATAAATTTTAAATATGGAGGTTTTATGTTATGGAATGTCAAGTTTGTAAAAATAAAGAAGCTGCTATTGTAGTTAAACTGAACATAAACGGTAACCAGGAACAATTACCTTTATGCCAAGAATGCTTTATCAATGAACGTAATAAATTAAATACACCCTCTGGCTTCCAAGGGTTTTCGCAATTTCCTTTTGAGCACATGTTTCAAGGTTCTCAATCATCATCCGAGTCCAAAGAACATAGCAAACAAACTCAACATGGAGGCAGAGGAGGATTATTAGATCAATTTGGACGCAACATCACACATGCTGCCAAAGCAGGCTTAATTGACCCTGTTATCGGTAGAGACAAAGAAATAAATAGAGTAATTGAAATTCTAAATCGACGCAACAAAAATAACCCCGTACTCATAGGTGAACCGGGTGTTGGTAAGACAGCAATAGCAGAAGGTTTAGCGTTAAAAATAGCTGACAATAATGTCCCGACTAAACTGTTAAATAAAGAGGTATATTTACTTGATGTTGCATCTTTAGTAGCAAATACTGGTGTGCGTGGTCAATTCGAAGACCGTATAAAAAGAATCATTGGAGAGCTTCAAAGAAGAAAAAATATTATTCTTTTCATTGATGAAATCCATTTATTAGTTGGAGCTGGTTCAGCCGAAGGCTCTATGGACGCAGGTAACATCCTAAAACCAGCACTTGCTCGGGGCGAGTTGCAAGTGGTTGGAGCAACAACGCTTAATGAATATCGCAAAATTGAGAAGGATGCTGCTTTGGAACGACGCTTTCAACCGGTTACTGTAGCAGAACCAACAACTGATGAAGCGGAACAAATATTACATGGTATTAAAGAAAAATATGAAAACTACCATCATGTAAAATATACTGACGAAGCAATCACACAATGTGTCACTTTATCACACCGTTACATCCAAGATCGCTTCTTACCTGATAAAGCTATTGATCTACTTGACGAGGCTGGATCGAAAATTAATTTAGAGTTTGGTCACACCGATGAACAAGCTATACAAGATCGCCTATCTCAAATAACAAAAGAAAAGGAGGTTGCAGCAAATCAAGAAAATTACGAAGAAGCTGCAAATTTACGACACGAAGAAATCAAGCTAGAAAAACAATTAAAAGATCAAAATAATATAGAGAAAGCATTGGTAAATACGGAAGTTATTCAAAAAATTATTGAAGAAAAAACAGGTATCCCTGTTGGGAAGTTACAACAAGATGAACATAATAGAATGAAAAACTTGGAGAAAAACTTATCATCAAAAGTAATAGGACAAGAGGAAGCTGTTAAGAAGGTTGCAAAAGCTATTCGTCGAAGCAGAGCTGGCTTAAAAGCAAAACATCGTCCAATTGGATCATTTCTATTTGTAGGTCCAACAGGTGTCGGAAAAACGGAACTAACAAAAACTTTAGCAGAAGAATTATTTGGCTCTAAGGATATGATGATTCGTTTTGATATGAGTGAATTTATGGAGAAACATTCGGTATCAAAATTAATAGGTTCACCTCCTGGATATGTTGGGCACGAAGATGCAGGTCAATTAACAGAAAAAGTCCGCAGAAATCCTTATAGTATCATTTTATTAGATGAAATTGAAAAAGCACACCCTGATGTGCAACATATGTTTCTTCAAATTTTAGAAGATGGCCGTCTTACTGATAGCCAAGGTAGAACAGTTAGCTTCAAAGATACAGTAATTATAATGACCAGTAATGCTGGAACATCACATAAAACAATTACAGTAGGCTTTGAACATAGCGGAACCGATGCTATTAAAGAAAGTAATATTCTAAATACGTTAGGTTCATTCTTTAAACCAGAATTTTTGAACAGATTTGATAGCATTATCGAATTCAATCAATTGGAAAAAGCACAGTTACAGAAAATAGTAGAGCTATTAATTTCAGAACTAGAACAAACATTAAAAGATCAAAACTTAATATTAACTGTTTCATCAGAAGCGATTGAAAAAATTGCTGAATTAGGCTATCACCCTCAATTTGGAGCTAGACCACTTCGTAGAGTCATCCAAGAACAGCTTGAGGATCAAATCGCTGATTTACTGCTCGAAAACCAAGATGTTACAGAGTTCCACACAGATATAAGAGCAGAAAAAATAACAGTTAAGGTAGTTGAAAAGCAAATTGTATAAGTCTAAAGGCTAAAATCAGCTTTTTAGAAATATCTCACAACGACAAATCTGCTTCGAACAATGAAAAAACAATCTATACAACTGCTATACGTGTCACCTCTTTTCTATCATAAGACGATGACAGTCGTATATAACACCAGCTTGCTTTGCTAATTTTAGCAACAAAGTTTCACTAAAGCCTTTCCTTAATAGAATCGAAGATTAAATGATAAATTTGTACCGTATAGAAGAGACAATTCTCTCTATACGGTATTTTTTTTGTTAACCTTTTTCCTATCATATGAAAACCAGCTCTCTTGTTGAATGTGTTAATCGCTCACTACCATTATCTGTTATGACAATGTCATCTTCAATCCTTACACCGCCAAGATGAGGGATATAAATTCCAGGTTCTACTGTTATAACCATGTTTGGCTGTAAGACATGGTCAGCTACAGCTGATAAAAAAGGAAGTTCATGTAAATCTAGACCAAGGCCATGACCAGTCCCATGACCAAAATATTCTCCATAACCTCTTTCAGTAATGTAATCTCTAACAATTTTATCACCGGCTTTACATGATAAACCTGGTTTCATTCCTTTCACACCTAACGATAGTGCCTCTTTAACAACATAATAAATTTCTTTTAATTGTTCATCAGCCTCACCTATAGCAATCGTACGAGTAATATCTGATCGGTATCCCTTATAAAGAGCACCAAAATCTAGCGTTACCATCTCTCCATACTCAATAATCTTTGGAGTAGCAACACCGTGTGGAAATACAGACCGATAGCCCGATGCTACTATCGTATCAAATGATGACGAGTCTGCCCCTTGCTCTCTCATAAATAATTCTAATTCATTAGCTATCTCTTTCTCGCTAATACCTGGGCGTATAAATTCTAGTATATGATTAAATGCCCCATCAGCAATTTTTGCTGCTGTTTTAATCGTATCAATTTCTTCATCTGTTTTTATCATCCTTAACTTTTCAATAATCCCTGATGTTGGAACTAGCTGAGAGGAAAGAGTTTCTTCATATATTTTAAATGCACCAAATGATAGATGCTCTTGTTCGAAACCTAGCTTCTTGATACCGATAAGCTCCGACTGCACAGACACACTATTGGCGATCTCATTTATCGTGTTGCTTTTGTGTTTAACAATGTCAAACCCAATTGCCTGTTTGGTCGCTTGCTCTACATAACGAAAATCCACATGTAACTTAGCTTCATTTGCTGAAATAAGTACAACTCCTGCAGAACCAGTAAAGCCTGTTATATACCGCCTATTTTGAGCACTAGTGATAAGAAGTCCATCTACATTTAGTTCTAGAAGTAGTTTCCTAAGTTCTTTAAGTTTATCCATCATATCTCCCCCTCTTTTTTTAGCTCTTTTCGTAAGGATCTTCTCATAAGCTTAGTTTATTTTTTCAACTTACATTTGAGAAACTGATGTGTACGACATGACTTTTATCATTTAGAGAAGAGAATATGCCCTTAACGGTAGTTATATTTGTGTACAACTCTTATTACGAAAAGCAATAATTAATGCGTAAAACAGCCTTTCGTAAATTTTATTGATTTTTACATCCTACATCTAAGTCACTAAGTCAATGAAATGATTTTTATCATTTTTAGATAAGAAAAGGTTCAACGAATGCTAGTTGTTTGCGTGTTTTTTCTTGGTATGATAAACAAAAATCAATGTAAAAAAAACCTTTACTAAAACTATATATGCAGTTATTATGCCAAGCAGCTAATATTTGCCTAAATCACTTGAATTCCTTTACTACTAAAAAATCACGAGAGAAACTATCAACGTTCATGACTACCGAGTCTCTCTTAAGACTCAAAATTGAATCATAAAGGCACCTTCGTTAACAAGAAAAACTTACGAAAAGCGTCAATGTAAAAAAATCTTTACAACACTTTCTACTCGCTGTATAAATTAGTGCATACATTTTTCTTTTCTTAATTATTAGAAATTTTAGATTTTTCATATCATTATACTTCATAATTATGGTAATATTAAGATACTTATATAAATAGGACTGATGACGAGTGAATGTACAAGAATTTATCCATAATAGGAACAAGTTTTTAAGTAAAATGCTATCTATTGTTTACGCAATAGAATTAGCTATCTCCATTTATATAAATGAGTTTCACACTATCATGCTGATTGGAATAGCCCTACTTTTTTTAATATATAGCTTTATATTTCTAGCTGCCAATCCAACTTTGACGATGTATGTAATCATCATTTCATTGTTCACATATTTTTTTGTTCTAAACTTCTTCTCACCTAACAGTGGGAACTATTTTCTAATCATATTTGGGATCATAGTTACCACCCTTTATCATCAAGTTCTACCTATCATTTTTTCTGGGGCAATTGCTACCTGCATGCTAATATTTTTCTTTGTAACAAATTACGAAGAAAATTTTGCAACTCCTTCGACAACAACAGATATCTATTTCGGTTACTTCACCGTATTAACTACGATATTTTTTATTTTTTTAGCAATTAATACGAGACAGCTCTGGTTAAGCGCTCAACATAGCGAACAAATAATGAAGCAACAATTGATATCTATTCAAGAATACTTCCAATCTTTTTTCGAAAATTCAAACGATGCTATTCTGTTATTAGATATAAATGGGACTATAATTATGATGAACGATGCATTTGAACGAATTTACGGTTGGACCTACGAAGAAGCTGTAGGATTTCACATTGAAAAAATCAACTTCAAACGTGAAGAAAGAAATGAATTATTACAACGAGTCCTATCTGGAGAAAGGATTGTTGCATTACCATTCAGTGATAAAGGTAAACATGGGAAAGATGTAGATGCTGAAATCACATTATCACCCATTTACAATGACCAACAAGTAATCATAGCTATTTCAGTCATAGCCAGAGATATTAGTAGTAAAAAAGAAACAGAAGCAAGGCTTATTCAGTCTGAAAAACTTGCAGTAGTGGGTGAAATGGCTGCAGGAGTTGCACATGAAATCCGTAACCCATTAACAGTCATATCAGGATTCATGAAAATTATAGATAGTGATAAAAATAATCCGTATAAATATTATTCCAAATTAATATTAGATGAACTCAAACGTATAAACTTAATTATTAGTGAGTTTTTAATCTTAGCCAAGCCACAAGCAGTAAAATACGAACAAGTAAAAATCAATACAATTATTGAAGACGTCATTCTACTGTTTCAATCAGAATGTAATTTACGTGACGTCAATATCCATTACGAGAATTCAAATAAATCTACTCTCCTTACATGTGAGGCGAACCAGTTAAAGCAAGTGTTTATAAATTTATTAAAAAACTCCATTGAAGCAATGCCAACAGGTGGAACCATTCACTTACTCTGTACGAGCACAAGTAATAACCTGCTAATTGAGGTACAAGATGATGGACAAGGTATACCAAGTTCAATTATTGAGAACATAGGCAACCCGTTCTTCACTACGAAAGAAAGTGGGACAGGTCTTGGGATGATGATAAGCCAAAAAATTATTCAAGACCACAAAGGAGAACTATCTATTACTAGCAAAGAGAATGAAGGAACAACTGTAGCGATCCTGCTTCCACTACAATAGACGTATTTTTTTGTTTGTGAACAATATTATTAATAGTTTCATCTAATCATTTCTCTTTTAACATCTGTTGTCTTAGTTAACTATTACATACTTCAATAATATAAAATCACTAAAAAAAGACCTCATAAAAGATGAGGTCCTTTTTATCTTATTCAACCTTTAAAAGTTGTATAGCCTTACCGCTTCATCACGTGGTTATAATTTTTTGGAATAAACTTAAAATAAATATGATTTACCTTTTCAATTCGTGCTTTTTTCTGTTCTAGATGTTTTTACTTGTTCATAAGATTATGGGTGAGGTGTTTACATGAAGAACATACATATATGTTTGTTATTTACTTCCTACATTATCCTATTCTTAAATGGTTCAACACTCGGTTATTTCCTATTAAAATTATTAGATGCAAAGAATGGTCACTTATTCTTCAGTACACTTTCTTACTTTGGATCGTTACTTGCACTGATTGCTTACCATATTTATAAGAAGAATTCATTTTACTGTACAATGTCTTACCTCGTTAATATTATTATAGGCTTGTATCCTGCTCTATTTTTAATTAGTGCAAAATATTTTTTTCACAACTTACTCAAATGAATTTTATAATTGAAGTTACAGCCATTACAATTGACTCTTAAAAGATTATGTTTAATCAAATAGGCTGTTATTCTTTGGAATATATCTTGTTAACAGCTCTTTCAGGTTGTAACAAACCACTGTAGTCACCCTTAAGTTATAATGTATCTATACATTAGTTCTTTCTTGTTGGTCAGTTAGTATTTGAGGTCCATCTTTTGTAATTGCAATAGTATGCTCATATTGTGCTGATAGACTCCCATCAATCGTACGGGCAGTCCAATGATTATCATCCATTTTTGATTGCCAAGCACCAACATTCACCATAGGTTCTATGGTGATTACCATACCTTCCTTTAATCTCAATCCTTTATGTGGTAAACCAAAGTGAGGCACTTGAGGCTCCTCGTGAATAGTTGGTCCAATTCCGTGTCCAACAAATTCTCGTACGACTGAAAACCCTTCATTTTCGACAAATGTTTGAATGGCATGACCAATATCACCCATTCTATTCCCAACATGTGCTTTTTCAATTCCTTTGTACATAGCTTCTTTCGTTACGGATAGTAATTTTTCTGTTTTGTCATTGATTTGTCCGACTGCATATGTCCAAGCTGAATCTGCTAATCCCCCATCCAAATTAACGACCATATCAATCGTGACAATGTCCCCATCATTCAAAGGCTTCTTGCGAGGAAATCCATGACAAATTTCATCATTTAGGGATGCACATGTAGCAAACTCATAACCGCGAAATCCTTTTTGTTCAGGAGTAGCTCCGTGTTCCTTTAAATATCTTTCAACGAATTGGTCTATTTCATATGTTGATATACCTGGTTTAATTAGTTTTGCAATCTCTTTATGACATGAAACTAATAAAGCACCTGCCTTTTCCATTAATGCTATTTCTCTAGATGTTTTTAACTGAATCATCGCATGTCTCCTTTTCTGTTGACTTCACTAATATTCATATTGTTATGATTTAAAAAAATGACACCAAAGACTTGATTTTTTTCTTCTGGAAGTTTCTTGTTAATGTTAATTATAACAACAAGTTGAGATTATATGCGAACTGTTAAAGAGAAGAAATGATGCCACAAGCACTAGTTAGTATACTCGTTTATCTCTAAGTACGATAAACAAAATCAACCATTGTAAAAGAGGCTGTTGTATAGATCAACAGCCTCTAAACACATTACAACGATTACAACTTTTTATCTTCTACTCCACTTAACCATGCATCAATTTCACCTACAACTGATTGGACACAGCCCTCTTCGAAAGGAGATGTTAAATTCGCAACTTTCACAAGATTTGTAAATGATTGACTTCCTCCCTGTTTGCAAAGATGAACATAATCATTCCAAGCAGATTGCTGATCCTCTCTTGACCTTTTCCAAAATTGGAAAGAACAAATTTGCGCAAGCGTATAATCAATATAATAAAACGGAGTTTGATAAATGTGACTTTGACGTTGCCAAAAACCACCCTGTTCTAAATATTCATTTCCATCATAATCTCGATGTGGTAAATATTTTTTCTCTAAGTCTCTCCAAGCCAACTTCCTTTCTTTCGGTGTAGCTTCTGGATTTTCATAAATAAAATGTTGGAATTCATCAACTGCAACTCCATAAGGAAGAAATAATAACGATTCACTTAAATGAGAGAATTTATACTTTTCCGTATCTCCTTCGAAAAATAGCTCCATCCATGGCCAAGTGAAGAATTCCATACTCATTGAGTGTATTTCACAAGCTTCAAAAGTAGGCCAATTATATTCTGGGATCTCATAATTTCTAGACTCATACACCTGAAAAGCATGCCCCGCTTCATGTGTTAGTACATCAATATCGCCTGAAGTACCATTAAAATTTGAAAAGATAAATGGCGACTTATGGTTTTCTATATAGGAGCAATACCCACCACTTGCTTTACCCTTTTTAGCCACGAGATCCATTAAATTATTATCAATCATATAGTTGAAAAACTCGTTTGTTTCAGGAGATAATTCTTCATACATTTTCTTACCGTTATTTATAATCCATTCTGGACTTCCTTTTGGTGTTGCGTTACCAGTTTTATATTGAAAGCCTTCATCGTAATATTTTAAAGCATCGACCCCAATGCGCTCTTGTTGACGTTCCCGTAATTTAGTAGCTAATGGAACAATATATTCCTTCACTTGGTCTCGGAAATTTTTAACCATATCTGCATTATAGTCAGTTCTTGTCATTCGATAGTACCCTAACTCAACAAAATTTTTATATCCGAGTTTTACGGCAATTTCTGTACGTACTTTAACTAGCTTATCGAATATATCATCCAGTTGTTCAGCATGCTCTTTGTAGAAGCCAAACCGTGCTTCGTTTGCCTTTTTTCTCATTTCTCGATCAGTGGATTCAGCAAATGGACCTAGCTGAGCAAGTGTACGCTCTTCTCCTTCAAACATAATTTTTGCAGAAGCTATCAACTTTGTATATTCTGTGGATAATTTATTTTCTAATTGTAAATCTTCTACTACTTCAGGTGAAAATGTTTTTAATTCAGCATCAGCTAATGCAAATAATTGCTTACCCCACTTCTCCTCTAGCTCAACTCTAAACTTAGAATTGACAAGTTCTTTGTAATAATCCGATATTAACCCTTGAAGCAAAGGTTGAACTTCATCTAAATAATCCTGTTCTTGCTTGTAAAATTCGTCCTCTGTATCGATGCTATGACGGATATAACAAAGGTTAAACATTGAACTCACATCATTACGAATAATGTTTATGTCGTTCATCGCTAGTTCTTGCTCATCTACATTACTAGCATTTTTGAATTTGTTAATAGCCAAATGATATTGGGCTTCAATTTCTTTCATATTTGGGCGTTCGTATGTATAAGTTTCAAATTTCATATTTTCCCCACCTTATTTTTATTTTGAACCACTTCTACTATTCTACATTGTTTATGAAAGTCCTTCTAAACAATATTCGAAAAATATCAATTTAATACCCAAAAAAGAGTAAGGAAATGACGATTATGATGCAAAATATAAAAACCTTCTTTATTAAGCCGATTAATTGAGCTCATATGAAAATAATGTTAATCTTTGTGATTTTTTCTAACTAAGTATGATAGGATAAGAACGAATAATTAAGAAAGTTGCAATTATTGTAAACGTTGTTTATTTTAAGGAGGATAAAAAAATGCACGAATTAGACTTGCACCACATTTTTGAACTTGGCATGATTTTAATCATGCTTGCGGCAGGAATAACTGCAATAGCAAAGAAGTTTAAGCAACCATATCCAATTGCACTTGTTATTGTAGGAACTATTATTGGGTTAGTAAATATCCCTGTACTTGAACCATTGAAGGAGTTTATTACCGAAGGAGAAGTGTTCAACTTTGTTATCATTACACTGTTTCTACCTGCTTTATTAGGGGAAGCTGCACTGAAACTCCCATATACACATTTGTTGGAAAATAAAAAGCCAATTATTGCATTAGCATTTGGAGGAACCTTTTTATCTTTCCTTATCATTGGTTTTTCATCCCATTACCTGTTAAATTTATCTATACCTGCAGCCTTCGTATTCGCCGCATTAATGAGTGCTACAGACCCTGTAAGTGTATTATCAA
This sequence comes from Bacillus sp. SM2101, assembly GCF_018588585.1. NCBI lineage: Bacteria > Bacillati > Bacillota > Bacilli > Caryophanales > Bacillaceae > Bacillus > Bacillus sp. SM2101. Next base: position 147,000 of record NZ_JAEUFG010000008.1, on the reverse strand, counting down.
TATTTAAAAGTGTTGGTGTTAAAAAACGCCTTGCTACTGTAATTGAGGGTGAGTCTCTTTTTAATGATGGCTTAGCAGTTGTTCTATTTAATATTTCTGCATTTTATTTACTCTCTTATATTGATCAAGGTTGGGTAGGCGCCGGCCTAGGTGCTTGGGAATTTATAAAGGTAATCTCACTAGGACTCATTATTGGTGGTTCATTAGGATATGCATTCTCACTATTAACTAAATATTTTGATGATTATCCCCTCGAAATTATTTTTAGTATTATTTTATTTTACGGATCGTTTTTATTAGCCGAAAGCGTACATGCTTCAGGAGTTATCGCAGTAGTTGTAGCTTCACTTATCTTCGGTAATTATGGATCAAAAATTGGGATGAGCCCAACTACAAAACTAAATATCAATAATTTTTGGGACGTCGCTGCATTACTTGCCAATTCACTTGTCTTTTTAATGGTTGGATTAGAAATAACAAGAATAGACCTAACTGACAAATGGGGCATGATTGGATTAGCGTTGCTCATCGTATTAATCGGTCGAAGCATTGCGGTCTATACTAGCTTGTCAATCGTCAAAAATTTCCCATTAAATTGGAAACATGTACTGAATTGGGGAGGGTTAAAAGGGTCGCTATCCATTGCACTCGTATTAAGCTTACCGCGTGACTTTACGGGACGAGAAGATATCTTAATTCTAGCATTCAGTGTTGTACTATTTTCCCTTGTATTCCAAGGTTTAACAATAAAGCCTCTTATAAAAAAACTAGGCGTTATTTCTACTAGAAAAGGTTCTGATGATTATGAAAGATATTTAGCTCAACTATACCGATATCAAGCATCAAAGGATGAGCTATATAATGTTAAATCTAAACTATATATCCCTCATCTAGTTTACAAGGAGTTATTAGCTACTTATGACGCACATATAGAAAATATACAGAACGACCTTAACCAATTATTTAAGGAACACCCTGAATTAAAGGAAAACCAAATGGCAGCTTTAAAAAAACACATTCTATATGTGGAGCATGAAGCCATTAGTAGACTTGAAAAAGAAGACATTATTTCAGCCGAGATTAAGACAGCAGTACAAGAAACGATTACAAACGAACTGGTCAAGCTAGAAGAAAAATAACACAGCTCTATAAAACTTTACTCGATAAACATAAATATAAATCACATCACAGTAATGCAAAGCTGTTGTAAAAAATGTAGCTATAAGTATAAGGCTGTTTTCGAATAGATTATTGTTTTTCGAACTAAAAATATACATACAACTAGGCTTAGAAGTGTCTTCTCTTCTATAAAACGATGACTGTTGAATAAAATGACATTTATATCTTCTATTTTAGGAACTATAGCAACAAGGTTTATGAAAAGAGCTAATCATAAAAACTAATTATCATTGTGTATAAAAATCACCTCGTATTACAAACTATTTAGTAGTTATTTAACTCCAATACGAGGTGATTTTTTTATGGTACAAATCTTACGACATGAAGTTGAAACAAATGAAAATAACACAACAATTACAGTTTATGTAAATGAGAACCAAACAGAATTTGCAACAGAATTTGATTCTAAACAAAATGATGATAAAAATGATTTAGAAGAAAGTGTACAGAACTATGTCAAAAAGAGATTTCCAAACCTAAAAAAAGCTACTGTTAAAGTCGTTGTTGGTTCAATGCTTGTTACATCTTTTGCAGTTAGCCCAGCCTTAGGTATAATTGGAGGAGGAAATCAAGCTGAAGCAGCTGAAGCAGAAGAAGAGACTGAAGAGGCACTTGAAAGTGATTTTTCAGATGTTTCTCTCGAAAACATGGATGAAGAAACTGTTTCAGCTATTAACGATTTAGTAGATATGGGTGTCATCACAGGATATGAAGATGGCACATTCCAACCTTGGGAAGATATTTCAAGGCAGCATGCAGCAGTAATGTTTGTTAGAATGATGGATTTGGACACAACTGATGTTGAGGACCCAGGGTTTGAAGATGTAACCCCTGATGATTTGTATTACAAAGAAATTGCAGCTGCTGTTGAAGCTGGATTATTCATAAAGGCGGAGAATTTTAATCCAACTGCTACTTTCACACGGGGTCAAGCCGCTACTGTTTTGGTTAGAGCATTTGATTTAGAAGGAGATAAAACAACACCATTTACAGATATAACAGATAGTGGTCACGATGATATGATTGGAATTTTATTCAATAACGGTATAACCAAAGGAACGACTGAATCAACATTTTCACCACATTCCGAAGTAAAACGTTCACAATTCGCTCTATTTTTGTTCAGAACTTTTCAATTAGATGAAGATGTAGATGATGATACGATTGGTGAAGCTAATCCAGACGATGAGGGTATTGTCGACGACGAGACTGGTAACCCTGATGATGAAGGTAATATCGATGACGAGGCTGGCAATCCTGATGATGAAGGTAACGTCGATGACGAGACTGGCAATCCTGATGATGAAGGTAACGTCGATGATGAGACTGGCAATCCTGATGATGAGGGTATTCCTGATGATGAGGGTATTGTTGACGATGAGGCTGGCAATCCCGATGATGAGGGTGTTGTTGACGACGAGGCTGGCAATCCCGATGATGAGGGTGTTGTTGACGACGAGGCTGGTAATCCTGATGATGAGGGTATTATTGACGACGAGGCTGGTAATCCTGATAATGAGGAAAACGTCTAGGATGAGGATGAAAATACATGTGGGTGGAAACAAAAATGTTTCCACCCACTTTATTATTCCATTTTATAGCTTTTTCTTTAAGATTTGATATAATACTATACGTATGTTTATAACAAGGAGCAGGTATATCTTGAAGAAAAAACATGGATTATATAAACACATTTCTTTTTACATTTTATTAGTAATCATTCCATCAATATTAATTATTACGGTAGTAATTAACTATGTTGTAGATGATTTAAAAAAAGATTTGTATGATGAAACGAAAGAGATTGTCAAATTTCATGAAAATCATATAGACAGTTTTATCGGTGAGGCAAAAGTTAGTCTAGAAACGCTCGCATTAGTCTATAACATATTAGATGAGAGCGAAAGTAATTTAACTCAAATTTTACAAAATACACAACAAAAAGATCCTCGATTTGATGGATTGTATTTTGTGAATAAAAGTGGAGTTATCACAGTAGGTTCGACTGCTATGCTTGAGAATGTTCCAATCTACGATCGAGAGTATTTTCTAGAGGCACAAAAAACTAAAAAAACAACAATCTCAAAATCCCTTTTTAGTAGAGTTAGTGGTGATGAAGTCATAGTAGTTATCACACCTATTACTCAAAATAACGATGAAATAAAAGGTTATTTATTAGCGAGTTTACGCCTTAATTATATGGAAAATGTCATGAATCAGTTAACCCCGAATATGATTATTAAAGTTTCTGATTCCAATCAGCCATTTTTATTTGGAACGAAGCAAGCTAAAAATATTAACGAACCTTTCCCAATTAAGGAACAATTTAATGAAGTACCTTGGGTAATAGAAGCTCAACCTTTAGCTTTGGAGAAAAAAGAGCTCATTCAAACAAGTTTGTTAATTATAGGGCTTACGTTCTTTTTTACTAATATCCTTTTTTTATTTGGAGAATATGTTTTACTTAAAAGAAAAGCCAAAGTTGAACGCCTACAGAATGATGCACAAAAGCTTGAGTTAGTGGGAGCATTAGCAGCAAGTACTGCACATGAGATTCGCAACCCTTTAACTGGTATAAAAGGGCTCATTCAACTGTTAAGTGAAAAATATAAAAACCAAGAAGATCAATATTATTTCTCTGTTATCCAAACAGAAATTAATAGAATTAATGAAATTTCAAGTGAATTTTTAGTTCTTGGTAAACCTACCATTCAAAAAAACGAAAAGTATTGCCTAGTAGATATTTTAGATGAACTTGACCCTATTCTGCGCTCAGAAGCAAATTTATATAATGTAGAGTTAGATGTTATTACGCCAACACATAAAGTTTATGTTCGCCTTTCAAAAGATCATATTAAACAAGTCATATTAAATCTAACAAAAAATGCTCTTGAATCGATAAAAAATGATGGACGAATTAAGATACAATTATGTACAAGAGATAAATTCTGTAGACTTGAGATTACAGATAATGGAAAAGGTATGACGGAAGAGGTATTATCGAAAGTATTCACACCATTTTTTACAATGAAGGATAAAGGCACTGGTCTTGGCCTTGTCGTATGTAAAAGGATCGTTAATATGTATAACGGACATATAAAGATTCATAGTATTGAAAACAAAGGAACAACCGTTGAGATTTTATTCCCATTATGTACATCTAAGAAATAGCTATCCTTGCTATAACCTAGCAGAATCTCAAAAGAAAGAAAGTAGGTGAAATTGTTGTGTCTAATACACACCTAGAATTCAATATGCTTATAGGTGCAAATAAACCAGAAAATATAATAAATAAAAATGCATCATGTCCATTCTGTGATCGTGATAGCTTGGAAAATATTATAGACGAAGACAGAGCAATCATTCTACTAAAGAATAAATATCCAGTTCTAAAAGACGCATATCAAACTGTAATAATTGAAACTGATGATTGTCACTCAGAACTTTCGACTTATTCAAAAGATCATTTGTATCGACTCTTATCCTTTAGCTTAAATCATTGGATAAAATTAATGAATACAAATGAATACCAGTCAGTTATATTTTTTAAAAACCATGGCCCATATTCGGGCGGATCGTTAAGACACCCACATATGCAAATTGTAGGCCTTAATTATGTTGATTACTCACAAAATGTTTCAATAAGGGATTTCGAAGGCATTCATATTGCTTCAAAAGATGGTGTTTTGTTCAACATTTCATCCTTTCCCCGAATGGGCTTTGTTGAATTAAATATCAAGCTACCATCTTTTGAGAAACATTTAGTGATGGCTGATTATATCCAAATTGCAACCCATTATGTATTAAATCATTTTCACAAAAACTGTAATAGTTATAATCTTTTTTTCTATTATGTAGAAAATGAGATTTACGCTAAAGTCATTCCACGGTTTACTACATCACCGTTGTTTGTTGGATATTCAATTCCACAAGTCTCAAATCAAACTTCAAGAATTGCAAAGAATATACAAGAAAAGTATTTTAAATGACTTGTTTAAGTTACAAAATAATAATAAATGTGAACTTTTTCTGAAAATTTAAAAAATATGATATGAAAATTGTATTTTTTGTCATATAATATAGTCACAGCCTTTTAATCATGTAGATTTTTTTTAGATAGAAAGGAGTGGCGAAATGAATACACATCCTAATTATCGAGAGTTTTATCAAAAATCATGTATTTGTATGGGCGAGAGTGATCGTAATAAATTTGTTGAACAAATTAAAGAACAAGTAGATCATACGAATATGGCTACTCATTGGCTAATAGCTTTAGAAGGTGAACCTATAGACAACAATTCAGAAATATATATATGGAAAGTTATAGTGTTCCCTGCATACGTTGATGGAATGTTTTATTACCGAAATCCTCAGGTTCTTATCAAATCTATTCATTCCATGCATAAGGCTTTTGAGTTAGCGAAAGAGCTAGAAACACATATAAAATCTGATTGCCTTTTAATTAACTACTCAAATAAACAAGTCGGTTAATTTATATGCTTTACTCTTTTTATTCAATTATGTGAAAACTAACACATAACTGATTTACATACCTTATTCACTTCTTAACAAGTGGATGTTTACGAATTGAATGTTGTTTATCGAATTAGGATAAACAACTCATATAAAACAATTTACCCCGCTCTTTACGAACGGGGTTTTTTTGCGGAGGATCGGAAAAGATAGTATTAATTCCCTATCGTTTGTACTTGTAGTAAACTTACTAAATATACCTTACCACCAATGTCCTATTCAATCTCTCAAATCAGAAATAATTTCCAAACAATCTCCAACCGTCAGCTCTACATCAGAATGTATTTCTTCTTTTGCTCGACGATCACCATCACAAAGCAACATTATATCTATATTTACGTCATTCATATGATTACTCCTTCCTTATATCCAAACATTACAAATTCAAATTATACGGTAATATATTAGTTAACATTTTTTCAATACTATTCCACTCTTTATCCTAGTTGCATAAAGTTTCCCTGGCATAACAATTTCTTTGAACAGATTTTGTATACCTTTCATGCCCTCCTATATTAATTATCGTAATTCTCATCTTGTTTTTCAGAGTATTTCATCCTATCTTAATTTAGTATTTTATTATTCTTTTTCATTCACTATTACCTTTGACTTATAATTAACTTAATTCTTCACAGTTAACTTTCGATTAGTTTAAATGTCCTAGTATATCATCCCACGTTAATAATTTATTGCGATACGTTTTAAGGTGGGCGACAAATACAATATAGATTTTCGGCAATTATACTCCCCCTGACTTAAACTAACAGTTTCCCAGGGACATTTAACAACGGGGCTTTTAAATCCTCTCGACTGAAATTACTTACACTGACCTATACGAAAAAAATGTCAAGTTACTAAATGGTACTTGCAAATTGTAAACAATACTCCTAATGGAACGGTTTTATTTATCGATACTAAGACCTATTCCGTTATTGCTACCGTTTCAGTAAAGTGATTACCTACCGATGTGGCAAATGATGCCGAGGAAAAACTCGCCCATGTTACGAACCAAGGATGAAGCGAAAGTAGCAACTGATAATCCTACTGAAGTTAGGGTTGAGATTACGACTGAAACCGCTAGAAAAGAGATAACTGTGGAAGCAGTCGAAGAGCAAGCCGAAAAAGATAACGTAAATTTATTGATTCGGTATGTATGAAGTTGGCGTGGATATTGAGGAGGGACTTTATAAAAGTGATGGGTTGGTTCGGTATTATATTAGGAGCAGTTATCAAGATCAGTGGTGAGTTTGACGAAATTATTGGAAAGTTAACCCGGTGGAATCAAGTCTGGTAGAAACCCTTGAATCAGACGTTACTTTAGAACGCAAGTGTCCGCTATTGGTATAAAAATCCATGATGCTTACCCGACTGAAATCGTGACGTCTTTCAGCGTCGGCAAATATCATTAGGAAGTCTGTACTACTAGGGAGTAGAAATCTTCTGAAGGTAACAGAATGGGGTACTTGGCTCGATTAACCGATTTTAGTGGTAATTTAAATATGAATATAACGAATGTCAACCCAATCGGCTCTGCAATTGTTGAGTTCAATGCTTTGGAAGTAGGTTTTCAAGTGTTCGGTAATGAACCGCTTGACATAAAGTTGAATAAAAAGAAATTGCCCCGCCCAATAAAGAACGGGGATTTCTCAGAGGACTTGAAAAGAATAGGTTTAACAGCTATCTAACGTAGTATCACCCGCGCTCCTAACTCTTATTCGCCAATGTCCAATCAAAATTGTAACCACTTGCCGTCTTGTACACACCTGTCTAAATGCCTCTATTCGAATTGCCTTCCACCATTGTCAAGTGAAGTACCTAGCGTATTGATTCCCGGTTCGTTAACTTCTTTGTCGAACAGTATTAACATAACATCAATGATCTGAATTTTCCCCTACTAATCCTTTAATACCTTGTTTATAATGTCAATCCATCGATCCCAAATATAATTGATAACGACGATTATAGGAGTATGTAAAAAGCCGGCACTAAGCCGACTTAATTTGTAATCATATCGCAAGTTACGAAGTATACTTTCCATGGTCACAAACATGGTAACTATCATAATCACGAACGATCATTTTTCACTTATTATGCTAGTCTAAATACTACACCGTGCCCACCTTTAGGATATTCCCATTTGATATTTTGGTATGGGCAACCAATACGGCAACTTCCACATTCATGACAACCTTCGTACCCTACATGCATCCGTATATCCTCCCATTTGTAAACTTCCGCTGGACAGAATACGGTACACAACTTATCTGGACACTTTTCGATACATACATCGTGGTCTAAAACTGTTAAGTGGGACTCTGTATCTGCTTTAAACCGTACTAAATACTGTTTATCTTCTATTGTATTTGACATTATTTCACCGCCTTCCACGCACGATACATATCAGACATGAGTTTAAATGTACCTTTTTCACCTCTAATTGTTCGAATAATTTCCTTTTGTTTATCTTTCTTAGGTGTTCCATCAACTGTGAAAAACTTACTTGCAGCTTTATTCATCATTGGTAAATATTCCTTAAAATATTGTGGATTATTTTCGAATGTATGAGTTGCATCTTTATATTTCTTTAAATCTTTTCCAATAAAACTGTTATAAATATTCTCACGATACACATTCAATGTAGCTTCAGAGTAGCTATCTCTTTCTTTTGCGTACAGAATCGCTTCTGCTGCAAGTCGTCCAGATGACATTGCCATATTTGATCCCTCTCGATGAATTGCATTTACGAATTGTGCTGCATCACCCGCAACGAGAACACCGTCACCAACGATTTTTGGTATAGAATGATATCCGCCCTCAGGAATAAGATGCGCCAAATATTCTACCGATTCTCCGCCATCAACATAAGGTTTGACCATCGGATGTGACTTTACATAATCGAGTAAATCATATGGCTTCATCTTTGCTTTAATCATACTCGATAGTGTAGTCCCTACCCCTAAATTTAGACTATCTTTATTTGTATACAAAAAGGCTGTACCTAAATTTCCTTTAGTTGAGTCTCCAAAGATTTCAACTGTACAGCCTTGATTATCTTCGAGATTAAATCTTTCATTAATTTTAGCCTTCGGGAGGTTAATCACCTCCATGACGGTTAACGCTACCTCATCAGGCTTAAATTCTTTATGAAATCCTAATTGTTTTCCTAATAAAGAATTAACTCCGTCGGCTAAAACAACAACATCTGCGTATACATCTCCATCCGGTCGATCAGTCCTTACACCGATAACTTTACCATTTTCTACGATACATTCTTTCACAACGGTTTCATTAATTAATAGAGCTCCAGCTTCTACTGCTTTTTGAGCAAACCATTGATCAAATTTAGCGCGTAAAACCGTAAAGTTATTATAAGGCTCTTTTCCCCATTCAAGACCCTTATATCCAAAGGAAACCATGGATTCTTTATCCATCATCCAAAAGCGTTGTTCAATAACCGGCCTTTCTAAAGGAGCCTCTTTCCAAAACTCTGGAATGATCTCTTCCATTTGCTTTCTATATAACACGCCACCCATGACGTTTTTACTGCCAGGGTATTCTCCACGTTCAATAAGAAGTACATTTAAACCATTTTTTGCACAAGTATATGCACAAGAAGTACCTGCTGGTCCTGCTCCTACGACTATAACATCAAATTTTTCAGACATAGCTAACTTCACCGTCCTTCTGAGTACGTACCTTCTTGAATTGTTCGATTAGTTTTGGAACGATTTCAAGCGCATCTCCTACAATTCCATATGTTGACACATCAAATATAGGTGCGTTTTCATCCTTATTAATGGCAATGATATATTCAGAGTTTTTCATTCCAACAACATGTTGAATTGCACCTGATATTCCTATAGCAAAATATATTTTAGGAGTTACTGTTTCTCCAGTCTGTCCAACTTGATTTTCGTGTGGTAGCCATCCAGCTTCTACTACATCACGAGTACCCCCAACTGTTCCCCCAATGACATCTGCTAATTCATGAATGAGTTGAAACCCTTTCTCATCACCCAAACCTTTCCCACCAGCTACAATAACATGCGCTTCAGCTAGTGCTGCCTTCTTGTCAACATCTTTCACTATTTGCAATACCTTAGTACGCAATTGATCTTCCTGTAAATCAATTGTTTCTTCGATCATGTTACCTGTACGACCGTAATCTGGTAATAGCGCTTTCATTACCTTCGGACGCACAGTAGCCATTTGTGGTCGATGCTTCTTACACAAAATCGTTGCCATAATATTTCCACCAAAAGCTGGACGACTAGCTTCTAATAATCGCTTTTCGACATTTACGTCTAGCATCGTTGTGTCTGCCGTTAACCCAGTACTTAAATCTGTTGCTACAGCACTTGCAAGGTCCTTCCCATTCGGAGTTGCACCATATAAAAAAATCTCTGGTTTATATTTCTCACTAACTTTCACAACCCCTGCCATGTAAGTTTCAGTACGATAATCTTTCAAAATTGGATCATCAATGACATAAACCTCATCTGCACCAAATGCAAATATATCTGAGCTCAGCTCCTTCACACCATCTCCGAGTAAAATTCCTGCCAAAGAAACATCTAGTTTATCTGCTAGCTTTCTACCTGCTCCTAGCAGTTCCAATGAAACTCCTTCTATTTTTCCATCATTTTGCTCTATAAAAACCCAAACACCTCTGTTTTCTTCCATATAGCTTCCCCCTATTCATTCTTTGAAAAGTAGTCGTTATTAGAGGTTATCTCATAGTTCAAGCAGCTTTCTTCAGCCTTCAACTTTTTCTTCAAATAACTCTTTCTTTTCCAAGAGTAGATTAATAATTTGATTGACTTGTTCATCGACTGTTCCTTCAATTATTTTCCCACCTTCTGGCTTAGGCGGGGTAAACATTTTGCCAACTATCGTCGGAGAACCTTTTAGCCCTAGCTGCTTTCGATCTACATTTTCAAGATCATTAACAGTCCAAACTATAGGAGAATAACGCGCAGCCATTATCATGTTAGGTAATGGTGCATATTCAATGTCATTTATTTCTTTTTCAACTGTTAAGAGTGATGGGATAGTTGTTTGAATAAGTTCATATCCATTAGATAATTTCCTTTTAACTAACATCGTTTTTTCTGGCTGATTAATTTCCACCACTTCAATGACATTGGTAATTGGAGGTATATCTAACCTTCTTGCTATTCCTGGTCCTGTTTGCCCTGTATCACCATCTATTGCATGCTTTCCACATAACACCAAATCTATTGGTTGTTCTTTCTTAATTTTCTCTAGCGCTTTCGACAAGGCATAGCTAGTTGCTAATGTATCAGCTCCAGCAAACGCCCGATCAGAGATTAAGTATCCTTGATCTGCGCCAATTTCAATACATTTTTTAATTACGGCATCTGCTTGTGGTGGACCCATTGATAATACAGTAATTTTCCCACCTACTAGCTTTTTTAAGCGGACTGCTTCTTGAACAGCATGAGCATCATACGGGTTCAAAATAGCGGGAGCACTCCGGCGGTCTAACGTATTGGTTTTAGGATTAATTTTAATAATCTTTGTGTCTGGTACTTGTTTAACGCAAACTACGATGTGCATTCGTTACCCTCACTCCTCTAAAAAATTTATAAATGAGTTCATTCGAAAAGCTATTGCACTTTTTGAATAAGCTCTATTACATCATTCAGTTGTACGTCTAAATCTTGCTATAATATTTGAGACATAGTGTAATGAATAACAATTAGCAATAATGCTGCTGATTAACCAACCTGACGTTTCTCAAACGAATGCTCCAAAACATTTTGTTATTATTTTCACAATAATGTCTATAAAAAAGGCTTTTTTACGTACTATAGTATTCGAGACATTATGTTATACGATGAGCATAGCCTCAAAGTCACTATTAGCTGTTCTAATCTAGGAAAATATAGAACAAAGTTTACGAAAAGAGCCTTATAAAAACCAAATAAAAGACCTAATTCTAGTCAAACAGGAAAACGGCATATAGTTTCTGCTTGTTGACAGGGTTATTCAGGTGTCCATTAAGATTTATTTATCGGTATAAGAATATTGAGTGTTCTACGGCGGTTTTAACTTTATCTAGATGAGTTTCTTTGGAGAGTCTCTAACATGCTGTATATGATGTCGAATAATGTAAGCGTTATCTCAATCTTTATTTGACCAAATCTTCGCAAGATAGTCTGTGACGTTCATCACAATACATCATATATAAATATAAATTAGGAGGTGAAATTATTATTGTATTAGTTGGAGTTTGGTGAATATTTAAATTATTATAAACATTAAAATAATTAATATTATATAAACTTATTTTAAGTATTTTTCTACCGTTTGTAAAGTAGTAAATCCAATCTTATCTTCTTCAACTAGACGCAATCACCCTGTTTTAGTTCCAGATTTCACTTTACCTTTCTTCATAGGCTTGTCCCAAAAGAAAAATACTTGATAAGATAGACGCTCTTGTTTCTTCAACGTTAGTTGTTGGTACTTATAAATTAGCTTATCCAATTCTTGACTGCACTTAACAACCTCTTCACTTGAGTAATTTCTTTCTGAAGCTAACGTTAACATTTCTTTTCTTTTTTTATCAATCTTTAATTGAAGACTATTAAGATTATTCATAAATTTCTCCACCATTCTCCCCTCAAATGCGATCTTTAGACGAAGTTGTCACAAAATTGTATGAAATGATCTGCTTCACTCTAAATGTCGTTTTCTAAACATACAAAAAAAATGAGTACTTGTGAATTATTACAAAATATTCTTTTCTTGTAAATAGATTCGCAAAATTAGACAAAATCTCTTAATAAAGATTATATTTCTATGCTCAATAAATGGCATATTAACAACAAAAAAGCTAGGTGAACCTATATTATTCACCTAGCTTTTTTGCTTTATAGCATCTATCAATATTAAATTTTTTTGTTGTTATTTATTTTTGTAATGATTTCTTCTTGTTCCGCTTTTGAAATGATACTCATTTTTGAGCAAAGTAGTGTATAAAAACCAATCTTTTGTTTGATTTTCATGTATATAACCCCCTTTTTACCTAGACCAACATTTTTTACTTTAGTTAATTATATGACAAGGTATATACAAATGTTAAATAAAATAAGCTCATTTCGTAAACTATGTAGCTATTGTGATTAAATTAGGCAAAATTGACTTTATTATAAATAAGAAAAATTCCTCGAAAGCTTGATTTATACGTATTTACTTCTTAGTACAAAAAGCAACAAACAACTCTTATACATCCTTTTAATTGAATCTACAGTTGCTTAAATGCTAAAGTCATCCTCAAAAGATAAAAGTTTATGCACATGTTACATGCTAAGTTCAAAATAACAATGAATGCGAATTGGAGTCGATCATTTCTCGACTGGTAATGTAATATAGAAAGTTGTACCCTGTCCTTGCTCACTTTCAACATGTATACTGCCCTTGTGTTCTTCGATAATCTGATAACTAACCATCAGCCCTAAACCTGTTCCAGACTCTTTTGTCGTAAAAAATGGCTCACCTAATCTTGATAACATTTCTTTTGGCATGCCGTTACCTTCATCTCGAATTGTAATCATCAGTTCACTTTGGTTTCTCATTTCCGTTTTAACAGTAATCGTTCCACCGTTACTCATCACTTCAATGCCATTTTTTATAATATTAATAAATACTTGCTTCAGTCGATTTGGTTCACAATACATAAAAGGTAAACCATCCTTAAAAACTGTGACAAATTCTATATTATGAAGCAATGCCTGTGCGGATAATAAGTCAATTGTTTCTTTGACAATTGTTGATACATCCTTATGTACAAATAATTCATGCTTAGGTTTTGCCAACATCAAAAAATCAGTTATGATCGTTTCTATACGATTGATTTCAGAAGTAATGACATCAAAATACATTTGATAATTTTCTTTAATACTACTTTCTAGTAATTGTATAAAACCTTTTAATGCGGTAACTGGATTTCTAATTTCATGAGCAATTCCTGCAGCAAGTTGACCTACAACACTAAGTGTGTCTGATTTTCTAATATGCTCCTCCATACCGATACGTTCAGAAACGTCTCTGACAATTGTGATATTAAGCCCTTCTACAACATTTTGCTTTGCAGCAAATTCAAGATACTTAAGTTGTTTCCTACTATCCCTTATCTTTAATCTACCCTTTGATTCGCCTTCTTCGTTAAAGTTTACTAAACCTCCATTTTCACATTCTAGGTTATCAATAAAATCGGATAAATTCGAGTTAGTTAATTCTTCTTGACTTAAACCGTATATGTCACATGCTGCTGGATTTACATCAACGATATTGAATTGATGATCCCAAAAAACTATGCCATCCAACGCCCAATTAAATGTATTTCTAAACCTCTGATCACTTTCTCTAAGTTGATGTTCAATCTCAATACGTTTACTAATATTTCTGAAGACAACTACGTTTAAGCCATCTATAATTCCCTTCTTAGTTGTAAATTCAAGATATTTCTTCTCACCATTAGGCATATAAAATACTAAATCATCTCTAATCTCGATATTATCACGGAATTTCTCCAATAAATCCTTCATTTTAGGATGTTTATTGTCAACAAAATCGGACAATTTTTTTGAAATAAGAATATCAAGAGGTAATTCAAAAGTACGACTTGCAGCATGGTTTGCTTTTTTTATTTGAAAACTGTCATCATACAACATAATCGCTTCATGGGCGTGCTCAAAAATCGCTCGGAACCTTTCTTCACTTTTTTCAAGCTCTATTTCCATATCTCGTTTTTGAGTGATATCACGTATGATAGCTATCCTAGATCCACTATTTACATTTGCTGCAACTGAGTATTCTACGTATATCTCTTTACCATCAAGGAGTACAACATGCAGTACACCCTTCTTTCTACGATTTATGACAAGATTCTTTAGCACAATTTTTATGTATTGCTGATCATTCATATGTACAAATTGAAAAATATTAAAAGAACGTATTTGACTTTCTCTTATATTTAAATATGTTCTCATAGGTTCATTCATGTCAATAAATTGACCTTCTTTGTCGAAAATGAGTATACCATCTACAGTATGGTCAAACAATTCTAGTAACATTTGTTCATTTATAGAATGTTCTTGTTCTATTTTTTTACGTTTTGTGACATCTCTAAATAGCGAAACGCAATAATCTCCAATTACATTTATGTTTGTTCCATATTCTATATATTTTAATGTTCCATTATTCAATCTTATCGGAAATTCATTAGTTACTTGCTTATTTGATTCAAAAATGGTCAACCTCTTAATCATAGTTTCTTTTGGAACAACAGTTAAAAAATCTCTCATGTTCTTAGTAAGTAATTGTTCTTCGGGAAGTTCAAACATTTCGCATGCCATCTCATTTACTTTCACAAAATTACCTTTATTATCAAATACAACGATAGCTTCATTTGCTTTCTTATAGTATGTACGAATGTCAAGTAGTTGTTGTTGAAGCTGCTTATTATTCTTTTCAAGCTGTGATATGTATTTTTTTAACTTTTCAACTTCGTTATCATTAGTTGTTTCGTTCAAGTTCATTAACCCTCCCCTTTAAAACAAATACTGTCTCAATTAGTCGTTTTTTCATCATAAGAAAAAACGCTTCTTAGCCCCTTCCCTACTTTAAAAAGATTGTAGTAGCATAATATTGCATAGAGCTTTTCTTATGTAGGATACACCGTTTATGGGCTTAATCAAAATGTGGCAAGTAACAATCATGTTGAATAATGTAGAATTATTCAAAATTGTCGAATTTTTAATATAATATATTATATCATAGTTAAAGTTTGTATTAATGTAAATATTTTGTATCACTAACTATACCTTACACTTCTTTGCCTATTCACTATAGAACAAAACAAAAGACTAACTCTTAAAGTATAGTCACTCGATATAGTCAATATCATCAATGGACTATATCGAGCAAACAATGCTCTTCTCGTGAGTTAGTCTCCTGTTTATTTACAAATATGGACTGTCATTAAATGCTTTTAAACGTTGCCATCTTCTTTCTACCTCATCTTCAAACTCGCTAAGCATCTCACTATTTTCTTCCTTTAATAGATGCTTAGTTTTACCCATAAATTTCAACCAATCTGTTAATGGAATTCGCTTTTTCTTCGTATCTGGATTATATGTTATTGTTGTTTCTCCACGTTCAATTTCATAAAGCGGGAAAAAGCAAGAGTGAACAGCTGCTTCCATAATTTTCTGACCGAAACGATCCTCAGACTTCCAATTTAGAGGACATGTGATTAAAATCTTCCCATAAACTGTGCCAACATTTTGTGCATACCATTGTGCTTTTGCAGCCTTTTTTACCAAATCTTGCGGAAATGCTTCTGTACCAGTGAAGACATATGGAATATTAGTAGCAGCCATTATTTGAGCGGTATCCTTATGATGAAATGCTTTACCACTTTGTATTTTACCTACACCTGTAGTACTCGTCATATGACCCAAAGGTGTTGAATAGGACATTTGTGATCCTGTATTCATATACCCTTCATTATCATATTCCAGCATAATTATTTTATGGTTACGTAGAGCGGTCCCTATTGCAGAGCCCATTCCAATATCCATACCTCCATCACCTGTAACCATTACGAATGTTACATCATCTGCAACATCGATCTCTCCACGTCTTTTCATTTCGAAGAAGGCTTCTGCTGTACCTGATAGAGTTGCTGGGCCATTTTGGAATAAATTATGAATCATTGTTTGCTTATGTGAGCTATAAGGGTATGCCGTAGTTACTACATACGCACAACCGGTTTGAAATAAGACAACAATGTCGCCTTCAATGCCTTTAAAGAACAACTCTAATCCAGAAAAAATCCCACAACCTGGACATGCACCATGCCCTGATGCTATACGTTTAGGCTTACTTGTTAATGCTCTTAATGGTGGGATTTTAACTTTTAATTTATTCGTTTCTGCATCTTCAGTTACTTTAATCAGTCCTGATTTAAACGTTTCACCGTGCATTGGTTTTATCGCTTGCTTAAGTGAGTCTTCTGGATATCCTTTTATATGTCCGTAGTAATCGAATACTTTATCGGCATATCCTTTTTCTACCGCAGAAATTGCCTCATTAAAGAAAGCCTCTGCATCGTCAACAAAAAAATCCTTCCCACCAACTCCAAAAACACGACTCAGTACAATCGTGTCATTATCCCTATCTTCTTGGAGGGCTGATTTCACCTCATGCGTGATATTTGGTCCATTAGCTCCGTAAGAATCAGCTCGTTCACCTACTAAAAGCGCTTTTACACCTCTCAATGCATGCTTAACCTCTTCTGTAGGAAACGGCCGAATCATATTTGGACTAATTACCCCAGCTTTAACACCTTTACTACGAAGCTTATCCACTGTATCCTTTGCTGTTTCAGCAGCAGAATTTAATAGAAATAATGCCACTTCTGCATCTTCCATTTTATATAAGTCTAGTATAGGGTATTCTCTCCCTGATAACTTTGCATACTCACAAGTAATTTGTTTATATACTTCTGATGAGTTATAAAGCGCTTCTGATTGCTGGTAGTTATTATTTATTAAGTCATCACCATTCATATGTGCACCAATTGTAACTGGGTTATGTAAATCAACTGCTCGTGGATAATCAGTAGGACATTCTCCAACAAACTCTTGCACAACATTCCTATCTTTAAAATACTCTACCTTTCTTTTTTGGTGAGAAGTAAAGAAACCATCATATGCAACAATTACAGGCAACCTAACATCAGCATGCTCGGCAATTTTCAGCGCGATCATATTCATGTCGTACACTGCCTGAGGACTTCTAGCCGTTAATATAACCCACCCTGTGTTTAAGGCATAATATAAGTCAGAATGGTCGCCTCTAATATCAAGCGGGCCACTTACAGAACGTGTTACGAGATTCATAACCATAGGGAAACGAGTTCCAGATTGTACTGGTAATTGTTCAATCATATATAATAATCCATTGGCGCTCGTTGCATTAAAAACTCTGGCTCCAGCAACAGCTGCCCCATAACATATTCCTGCTGAACCATGCTCACCATCAGCAGGTATTAGCTGGATGTCATGTTCTCCCCTTGATCTCATTTGATCTAAATATTGAGCAACTTCTGTTGACGGCGTTATTGGGAAATACCCCATTATATGATAGTTAATTTGTGCAGCAGCCATTGCGGCCATTTCATTTCCTGATTCAAACGTGACGACTTGCTCAGCTCTATTAGCTTCATTTACTTTTTCTTCAATCATTGCCACTATAAAACACCTCCTGATACTAATGGGAATTTATGCTTTACTTGATTCTTTTCAGCGAAACCAATCTCTTCTCTCAAATCTGCTAATGCAGAAGTAGGACAAGCTTCGACACATTTAAGGCACCCCTTACAATATTGATAATCAATTCCTTTAAGAAACATTTGCTCTCGACCACGTTTGTCTTCACCTTTTTCCCATACAAAGCAAAAATCTGGACAAACTGTATCACAAGCAGCACAATTTATACATTTATCTTGGTCAAATTGAGGTAAGAAACCTTGTCGAGAACCACTTAGATCTTTAAAAATACTATTTGCATTAGCGGTAATTATTCCTCCGGAAGTTTGTGTATCATACCCTAGTTTTGCTTCTAATCTAGTAAACTGTTTTTCAACTACTTCGCCTGGGACATCGTAGGTCTTAAACTGTACTTGCGCATATCCACGATTAAATGTTCGAATATTCGGTTCTACTAAATGTGGATATTTATTTTCAAATGTCTTTCGAATAACGTCACGCATAGCGTCTGCATCTAAGAAATCGCATATTCTAAACAATGCACCAAGCATAGCAGTATTGACCTTTGTTTTTTCTTCAACTGCTATTCCAAGAGCATCAACAATCGCCAATGTTCCATATTTAAGTTGTAAATCACCTTTAACAGCATCAAACTCTCGAACTGAATTAACTAATACGATTCCATCCGAAGCCAATCCACTGACCACATCGACCATTTTATATAATGCTTCATGAAAAACTCCGATGACATGCGGCTGTTCGATCGGACTATGTGCTCTAATTTCTGTATCTGGATCACAAAAACGAACGAATCCTTTTACAGGCGAACCTTTTTTTTCTGAGCCGTACGAGGAAAAGTTGGAACCGTTCAATCCAAGCCCTAGCACACCTGCTTCTGCTAGCATTTTTCCAGCTAAATTAGCCCCAAGACCTCCTATTGATTCTAATCTAATTTCATAAAAACCAAGTTCATTTTTCTTTGGTAGTATTGACATTACATCACCCCTAATCTTTGTTAATGTATTCCCCTATATCTAATTGTAGTTTTTTATATGGTTTTTGACTGTGACAAAAGTCAAACATTTATTTATTTTTTGTAATACAATTTTTATCTTTTTAAGCAATTGCTGAATTTTTAACATTTGTAAACGCTAACATAATATGTAACAGTTTATTTTCTGTAATAATACAGTTGGAGTTTCTTCACTAAAATTTTTATTTTTTTTCATACAAATCTCATATAATTTGATAACTTATTTATTGTGAAAGGCTGTTTTCGCATTTATTGTTTCTTTTCGTAATAAGAGCTAAACACGCTTGTAACAAAGTTCGGGGCATGTTTTGCAATATAAATTTATATAATACACACAAATATAAATGAAAAAAGCAACAAAGTTTACGAAAGAAACCTTGAGAATAGACTCTTTTCGTAAACTTTGTTGCTACCATTCCTAAACTAGGATTTAAACATGACGTTTTATAGAAAATGATATTGTGTTGTCTAGTTATATACGTGGTTATTTATTAGCTAGGAAAAACAACAAGTTATCAGAGAACTACCTGCGAAAAAAAAAGAAAATTGCTCCTTATATGCAGATTTTGTATTAAAAACTAGCATTTTGTATTCTCTTTGTTACTTACTTGTAACTTTTATGTTTTTTGCTTATGTTATTATTTACGAATAGTAGAATTAATTTGGAGGAAACTAATGCTAAAAAATAAAAAACATCGAAAACTACTCATATACGTGACAATTCCTTTGTTGTTCCTCATATTAGCTGGTGGGGTATACGCATCCGTTCTATTTAATAAAGCACAAACAACTGCTGAAAAAGCACATAAAGAGCTTGACAGAGGCGAGCAATCAGAAAGACGTACTGATGGGGTGAATCCTAAATCAGACAATATTTCTATCTTATTAATGGGCGTTGACGACAGTGAAACTAGAAATATTGGAGACAGATTAGGCGAAGGACCACGAACTGATGCATTGTTACTAGCTACGTTTAACGAGAACAAGAAATCAGTTAAACTTGTGCACATCCCTAGAGATTCTTATGTTCCTTTACAATTTTATGATGGAGAAAAGCATCGAATTAATAGCGCATATCATTTTGGTTTAGCAGATGGCGCTGTGCAAACATTAGAAGAATTATTTGATATACCTGTTGATTATTATGCTACTGTTAACTTCAACTCTTTCATGGATATAGTAGATTCCCTCAACGGGATAGAAGTTGATGTACCTGTTACATTTACAGAGCAGGATAGTCAAGACCGTTCAAAAGCTATCCACCTTGAAAAAGGATTACAAACACTAAACGGAGAAGAAGCTCTCGCCTTAGCAAGAACAAGGAAAATTGATACCGATGTGGAGAGAGGGAAACGACAACAGTTGATTTTAGAAGCTATAGTGAAAAAAGCTGCATCACTTGGTTCTATAACAAAATACGGCAATGTAATTGACGCAATTGGAGATAATATTATTACAAATTTGACATTTGATGAAATGTTATCCTTCTATGATTATGCAACGGGAGATGTAACGATAGAAACGTACACAGTGCCTGGTTATTCAAACGAACAATACGACTATATCGTTGATTATGATGCATTCGAAATAATAAGACAGGATTTAAAAGCACACTTAAATATTGAAACAACAAATATAGAGACTAACACTGCAGACAACCATTCACATGATGAAGTACAAAATAATAACTAACTTAATATAAGCTCTTTTCACAAACTTGTTGTTATTGAGACTAATTTAGGACAGCAACAAATGAACTTATGAAATTGACCATATTTATAATGAGAAAAGATACCATGAACACTTGGGCTTAACGTAATTAGCAATGAGGAATGCGAAGATAGCCAAAGTAGAAAAGACCTCGAATGCTAAATTTATAAGTTATTAAATTCTTAGTAAGATGAATTTCAGTCAATGAAAAACAACAAAATAAGAGGGTCTAACTCAAATAGAGCTTAGACCCTTAAAAAATTATAAAGACTTTAGTTCGTTAATTACTTCTGATGGTTCCATTCGTTTCGTATAATCAGGGTTAACAGAAGCTAATCTAATTTTCCCATTCTGATCGATTATAAATGTTGCTGGAACAGGTAATGACCAGTCACTATCGTTAAATTCTTCTAAGTTAATACCGAAACCTTTGTACACTTCAACTAAATATGTTGGTAATTCAAATAATAAATTATATTCCTTAATTACGTGAGAACCCACATCACTTAGAACTGGGTATGCAAGTTCATTTTTTTCCTTCATTGACAATGAATGATCTGGTGTTTGAGGACTAATAGCAATCAATTGCGCACCTAGAGCATTTATTTCCGGTAATGCTTGCTGATATGCCCTAAGTTCCAGATTGCAATAAGGACACCACTCACCTCTATAAAAAGTTAATATAACCGGCCCCTTTTGTAGTTGCTCATAAAGATTCAGTTCTTTTCCTGTCGGGTCAGATAAAGTAAACTCTGGAGCATGATCACCTATTTCTAATCCTTTTGCAATATCTGATTGAGCAAGGTCTGTAGTAGCCTGAACCATTTTATTTAAAACCTCTTCAGGCATTTTTTTTACTGCATTTTCGTTGTATGCCTTTAGTTGTTCTGCCAACGTTGTCAATATACTCACTCCTTTTAATAAATTCACTTTAATGATAACAAGTATCATCAATAGGTTAGGACTTTCTAAAGAACTAACAATATGATTTTCCTAACACTATGTTTTTATTCTATATCCACCTTCGATTTTTTTCTGTAAGCTTGCTTACAATTTATATTTTTTAAATTCATATCGTAATGCTCTTTTCGCAAACTTTGTTGCTATTGTTATCAAATTAGTACCAAAAAAGTAGTTTACATTGTTAGTTATCGTTGTAGAAAAGGTGTCACGAGCTTTAGCTGTGTACGTGTTTATTTCTTAAAACGAATAACAACCATCAATGCAAAAACAAGCTTTCGGACTGATTCTTTCAAGCAGCTTTCAACGATCGGATGGATGCTCAGCATACTTACGGAGTGAAATATATTTGTAATGCAACTTCACTAAAGTAACAAAAGAGCCTGTTCTTATCTTCAGACTCTTCTATTATGGCTAGATATTTTTTAATGTAAATATGATGCATCTGGTAACAATATGGGCTCAAACTAATTCTTTTTCAATACTATTTTGTACATTTGTTGCAAGGTCATTGATCGTCATACCATCGTACTCTTCTTTTGAAATAGGTTTAGAAATAATTACTTCAACATTCGCTCCTTTAAGAATATTCTTGTTAGCTTCCATGATTTTATATGAGCCATTGATCGTAATTGGGACAATTGGCACGCCTGATTTAGTCGCTAACTTAAAGCTACCTGGTTTAAATTCACCTATAGCATTTCCTTTGCTTCGAGTTCCTTCAGGAAAAATAACAAGTGAATGTCCTTCTTTTAAATTGTTAATCCCTAAATTGATTGCCTTAACTGATTGACGAATATTTTTACGATCCATAAACACACATCTCATCAATAACATCCAATGAGAAATAATAGGATATTTTTTAATTTCCAATTTAGAAATAAACCCCATTTTTTTGTCTAGAAAACCTAATATAATAGGAATATCAAAATTCCCTTGGTGATTACTTACGAAAAGAACAGGCTGATGATCTGGAATGTTTTCCTTACCTTTCACATTGATCGTTGAGCCTGTAAGATTGACTAATGTTCTAGACCACCGTCTTGTTTCTCTTAAAACGATTTGGTCTCTTTCTGAGTGCAATTCTCTTTTATCTAGCTGTCTCGCTTTTAGTAAGGCGGGGACAGTAAATAGTAAATGTAGCCAAAAATAGATAAACCATACGATTGTACGAATCATGTTGACACCATCCAGTTCTCATAAATTATAGAATTATCTTGCTCACGTCTATTTATATTAATGATAGTTTAATATTTTTTCAACTATAGACTACAATTGATTCGAATACATTGACATATTGTTAATAATGTTATACATTTGGTTTAAAAGTTTAAACGAAAGAACGAGGTGTCGTCATGAAGCAACATAAAGCAGAACCTCAAGATATTTTAGCAGTATTCCGTGAAGCGATCCCTGCCTTTCAAGTCCTTTCAGATAAAACACGACAAGATATCATACTTTTGTTAGATGAACATGAAGAAACAGGGCTTAATGTAAATGAAATAGCTGAAAAGCTCCCATTATCCAGACCAGCAATTTCGCACCATTTAAAAAATTTAAAACAAGCTGGTCTTGTTGATGTTAGACAACACGGCACAGGTAATTATTACTACTTAACCCTTCTTCAAGCTGTAGAGCATATGAAGCATCTTATTTCATTACTGGAAAACAACTGTGAATTGAAATAAAAAGTATAGGGGGAATTTTACATGACTGAAATTAGCGATTTAGTAAAAAAACAAAAAAAGTTTTTTTTCACAGGTGAAACGAAAGATGTTACTTTCAGATTGAACGCCCTTAGCAAGTTGAAAAAGGCAATTCTTGAAAATGAACGTGGGATAACTACCGCATTAAAGACTGATTTAAACAAATCTGAAGCTGATACTTATATGTCTGAAATCGGCTTAGTATTATCTGAGATTTCAGTTATTCAAAAAGGCTTGAGGTCATGGGTTAAACCAAAAAGAGTTAAAACTCCTATTTCTCACTTTGGCGCATCAAGTTATCGATATGCTGAGCCTTACGGTGTTACCCTTACTATTGCTCCGTGGAATTACCCATTCCAACTAGCACTCACTCCTATCCTTGGTGCAATTGCTGGTGGAAATACTGTAATTTTAAAACCTTCAGAGTTAACACCGACTGTTTCAGCAATTTTAAAAGAACTGTTGTCTTCAACCTTTGATGAAGAGTATATAGCTGTAGTTGAGGGCGGAGTAGAAGAAAGTACACAACTTTTAAATGAACCTGTTGATTATATCTTCTTCACAGGTAGCGTCCCAGTTGGCAAAATTGTGATGGAAGCTGCATCAAAAAACTTAACTCCAGTAACTTTAGAACTTGGTGGCAAAAGTCCAGTTATTGTTGATGAAACGGCTGACTTAAAACTTGCAGCAAAACGAATTGTATGGGGTAAATTCTTTAATGCTGGGCAAACTTGTGTTGCTCCAGACTACATGCTCGTTCACCATAGTGTAAAAGACGAGCTCATTAATAATATGAGGAAAATAATCAATGAGTTTTATACTGATAATGCTCTTACTAATGAAGAATATACTCATATAGTCAATGAACGCCATTTTCAACGGTTAGTAAAATATTTAAGTGACGGTAATATTATCGTTGGTGGAAATATAGATGAAGAATTGCATGCGATTGAACCTACCATTTTAGATCATATTACATGGGACGATTCAATAATGCAAGATGAAATATTCGGCCCAATACTACCTGTCATTGAATATAGTGATGCGAGTGAAGTGATTAACATGGTAAACGACCGACCGAAACCATTAGCCCTATATTTGTTTTCTAGCAATAAACAAGCTCAAGAGCACATCATTAACAACATCTCTTACGGTGGTGGATGTATAAACGATACGCTCTATCATCTAGCTTCTCCACACCTTCCATTCGGGGGCGTTGGAACTAGTGGTGTAGGTGCATATCATGGTAAACATAGTTTTGATACGTTCTCCCATTACAAAAGTGTTCTAAAACAAACGACTAAATTTGACATACCATTACGTTACCCAAATATAAAAAATGGACTAAAGCTTGCAAAAAAAATATTAAAATAAAAATTCTTGTAAATTAGGAAGGTGCTATTATATGTCTAATAACTTTGTATTAATTACTGGAGCTTCTGGTGGAATTGGCTTTGAATTAGCCCATCTATTTGCTAAAGATAATCATAACGTTCTACTTATCGCGCGAAATGAGCAAAAGTTAAATGATTTAGCAAACGACTTAATGAAAACCTACAATATTAAAGCAAAGGTACTTTCAAAAGACTTATCAAATCCTGAATCGCCACAGCAAATTTTCGATTATTGTGAAAATGAAAAGATTGATGTTGAAGTCCTTGTAAACAACGCTGGATTTGGAAGTTTTGGGTTCTTTGCTGAAACGGATATCAACAAAGAATTGGAATTAATTCAAGTGAACATCACAGCACTTACTTATTTAACTAAACTGTTCTTACCTCAAATGGTCAATAGAAA
The DNA here is from genome assembly GCF_018588585.1 of Bacillus sp. SM2101. Taxonomy (NCBI): domain Bacteria; kingdom Bacillati; phylum Bacillota; class Bacilli; order Caryophanales; family Bacillaceae; genus Bacillus; species Bacillus sp. SM2101. The sequence continues at coordinate 121,780 of NZ_JAEUFG010000008.1, read as the reverse complement.
ATCTGGGAAAATATTAAATGTAGCATCAACAGCATCTTTTCAGCCTGGACCATATTTATCTAACTATTCGGCATCAAAAGCATATGTATTATCTCTTTCTGAGGCCATTGCAAATGAAGTAGAAGGTACTGGCGTATCAGTTAGTGTTCTTTGCCCTGGACCAACTGAAACTGGCTTTCAATCTGCTGCCGACATGGATCACTCGAAAAATTTCACTGGTGGCAAAGTGATGGATGTTAAGTCAGTAGCAATAGCAGGATATGAAGGTTTACAGAAGGGCAAGACGGTAATCATACCTGGTTTAATGAACCGTATTATGGCGACATCTGTTAGATTTGGACCTCGCAAACTTATTCCTAAAATTGTTCGACGCATGGTTGAACCAACTAAATAACATGAAGCAAGCTGTCTCAAATTTGAGACAGCTTTTCCTTTTAGATTTTTAGAAAGAACTTAATTTGACAAATAAATATAGGAAATTGACCGATAAAACTAATAATTTGACCCGTAAACACAGGAAATTTTACTGATAAACTTTCAATTTGACCCATAAACATGTAAATTTGACCTATAAATTTGCTCGAGTTCATAAAATTCAGCTTATGTTTACCTTTTCACCCGCTGTTATAGATTGAAAACATGCATCGATGACTTTCATGTTTTTTAGGCTTTGCTCACCGGTATACATAGGTTGCGATTTGTTCAATATACAATTAGAGAAATGTTCTATTTGCAGAACATATTGGTCTGCTTCATAGTACTCTACTCTAGACTCTTCTTGCTCATTTGATACGATTATTTTGCCTACGTTATTATATAAGTTAGGTGTAAATGCCCTCGGTAAAACCAGTTTGCCTTTCGTACCTACCATTTCATAATATGCGCTAAAAGACCTTTCAAAACTACAATCAAAAGAAACCATCACATCGTTTTGTAATTTTAATAGAGCATATGTTGACATATCTACATGATATTCTTCGTGTATATGAGCCTGAGCAAAAACTTCAATAGGTTCCGAATCTAATATGTACTGAATTGTATTGATGCAGTAGCTACCAACATCATACAAGCTCCCCCCTCCCAATTTAGGCACCATACGGATATTACCTTCAAGATCATTTAATGTAAATGAGAAGCTTGAACGCATTAGTTTAATGTCACCAATTTCACCAGATGCTATAATTTCTTTTACTCTTTTATGTTGTGGATGAAATTGATACATAAATGCTTCCATAAAAATGACATTATTCTTCAGACATGCTTGGATGATATCCTTCATCTCCGAAGAATTCAGTGCTGCTGGTTTTTCACATAAAATATGTTTACCGTGTGTAGCAGCCTCCTTTACCCATTCTGCATGTAAACCATTAGGTAGAGGTATGTAAACAGCATCAACATTAGAATCTAATAATAAATCCTGATAGCTTTTATATACATTAGGTATGGATAATGATTCAGCAACACTTTTCACTTGCTCATTTGCGCTAGCAATAGCAACTACTTCAGCATTAGTTGCTTTGTGAATCGCTGGAATAATGGCTGTTTGAGCTATATTTGCAGTACTTAGTATTCCCCATCTAATCTTTCTATGCATTCTCTCATCTCCTAAACTTTTATTTCTATTATAATAGAAAAATTATAAGACTGTATGTGAATTGAATGTTTGTTTTTTTTCCTCTTTAAAGTACAACATATAACACCGTTAAATATTGGTTAGTGTTGCAACAATTGATACGATATGTGCATTAGAAAAAGAAAAAAATATATATAACATAAACTGCTTGTTTTTAGAATGCAATTTTCGGCTAAAATTATGATAGAATAAATCGACGTGTTATTGCTATAGCGAAAGTAAAAGGAGATAAAAAATCTAATGAATGTAGTTTTAAGTACATTAAATGCAAAATATATTCACACAAGCCTATCAATTAGATATTTAAAGGCATATGCTGAACCAGAGTATGATGTACAGCTTGCAGAATATACTATTAAAGACCCAGTAATGAATATCGTGACTGATATATACAGAAAAAAACCAGATGTAGTTGGTTTCAGTTGTTATATATGGAATATAGAAGAAACAATTAAAGTGATAAAAATGCTAAGAAAAATAAACCCAAAGCTTACGATCGTGTTAGGTGGTCCCGAAGTGACATATGATGTAAGTGAATGGTTAGATAAAATTCCTGAAGTTGATTTTATCGTCATCGGCGAAGGTGAAGAAACGTTTAAGCAATTGCTTGACGAACTTAATTATGACAATAATTTCGATAAAATTGATGGGATTGCTTACCGACAAGAAAAACAAAAAGTTATAAAGCGTCCACAAAAAAAGCTTGACCTAAAGTTATTGCCCTCACCTTTTCGTTTCGATGAAGACAGGCTAAGTTTATCCAAGCGTGTAACCTATATTGAAACAAGCCGTGGCTGCCCTTTTAGTTGCCAATTTTGTCTCTCATCAATAGAAGTTGGGGTACGTTATTTTGATCGGGAAAAGGTAAAAGATGATATTCGTTATTTAATGGATAACGGTGCTAGAACAATAAAGTTTGTCGATCGAACCTTTAATATAAGTAGAAGTTATGCGATGGAGATGTTCAGGTTTTTAATTGATGAGCATAAGCCAGGTACCGTGTTCCAATTTGAGATTACTGCTGACATTATGCGTCCTGAAGTCATTGAGTTTTTGAATCAAGAAGCACCACCTGGATTGTTCAGATTCGAAATAGGTGTTCAGTCAACAAATGATGCAACAAACGAGCTTGTCATGCGCAAGCAAAATTTCGAAAAACTGACACGTACTGTGACGATGGTTAAGGAGGGTGGTAAGATTGACCAGCACCTTGATCTAATTGCCGGCCTACCAGAAGAAAACTATGGATCATTCCGTAAGACTTTTAATGATGTTTTTGCTATGCGACCTGAAGAACTACAACTTGGCTTTTTGAAAATGCTACGAGGAACAGGTCTTCGACTAACAGCAAAGGACCACGGATATAAATATATGGACACTTCACCATATGAAATTCTGGAGAATGATATCTTACCTTTCGACGACATTATGCGTATTAAACAAGTTGAAGACGTGTTAGAAAAATATTGGAATGACCATAGAATGGATCAAACGATTGAATTCCTTGTATCTAATAGCTATCCAACTCCATTTGACTTCTTTCAATTATTCGGTACGTATTGGGATGAACAAGGTTGGATAAGAATTGGACATCAATTGGAAGATTTATTTAAAAGGTTATATCAATTTTTGCACGAAACAAATGTAAAAGATTTGGACATCATTTCAGGATTAATGAAATACGATTACTTACGTAAGCAAAAGCATAAACCGCGTAAACCGTGGTGGAATGATTCATTAGAAAAACCAACTAGAGCAGCATATTATCGTGATATTGTTAACAACCCTCACGTTTTCGGACGTCAATTTACACATTTACAACTTAGTGAAAAAGATATACACAAGCACACCTTCATTGAAGAGCTTAGTTTTAATCTTTCACACTATTTGTTATCAGAAAAAATTGTTCATGAGCAAACATTGTTATTAGTATATTTTGATCCATCGACAAACAAGACAAGTTACTTTACATCAACAATAGATAATATAACTAACACCAAATAATTTAACATAAGGTGGAGATGTCCCTCCACCTTTGAATAACAAGTTGCTACTCTTTGTCACAGTTCTTGTTTTTCGACTCAAGTTCCCCTTCATAGGGCTTCATTGCATTATAATCCCCTAGCTCCCCACCAAACTCTTCACGTAATAAATCTTTAGACATCTTATGGTTTTGATCACCAGCGTGCTGTTTTTTTTGCATTCTTTTTCCCATGGAACTTTACTCCTCCTCTTGTCTTTGCTGATAACCTTTTTTAGAGTTTCTATTGGCCCCTTTTATTGGTTCCTCATAGTCAGCTTCAGCTGAAAACTCAGTATCAGGTAGACTTTCCTTTGGTGTAAAATTATTATTTCTTGCTGCATTATATTTTACTTTTCGTTTCATAACTATTCCTCCACATATACGCAAAGATTGAACTGCTTTTATTACTTCATGTTGATGATATTTTTATATGCAATTAAAACGATTTCTTCGCCTTTTTCAGCTCTAAGCTCTTTTTCTACTTGCTGAACCTTCGTTAAATCTTCACTGTCAAGTTGAGCAATCGCAAAAGTCTCATCCTTCATATTTTCACCTACCTGTACTCTTTAAATGATATGCTTCACCTTTTATCTTGTTCGAACGACCAAAAGGTATGCATGATAATTGAATTGTTCGCTCATAATAGCTCTAAAGGAGTATACTCTTTCAAGAAAACTAGACCATATTTTGAAGCTTCATTTCAAGTAATTGGAATAAAATGCATATGAAGCACAAAAGCACATAAAAAACATTAATTCAAAGTTTAGTGACTTAGTGAGGTGTTAACATAAATGACTAAGAAAAATGAAAAGGAATCATCATCAATATTTGATGAAACTATGCCTCATCAAATAAATGCTCCAAACTTCAAAGGAACTGGCGAAAAATTGCAAGAACCATTTGTTAATAAGAATGGTGTAGTTATTGGGGATAGCCTGTATAATTCTCCAAACTCACCATTAAATCAATGGACTGACGATATCGACCCTGCCATAATGGCAGGCGATGACTGGGTACATCCTACTAATGATATAGGATGGAATACACCAGAAAATAGAGAATTAATTGAAGAAAAAAAGAAGCCAAATGGTGCACCTTTCATGCACCCAACAGAAGATGTCAGTTATGGTACAGATTAATTAGCTGGTATAAGTCGCTAAGGGGGATATTTTATATCATTGAACTATACTTATTGGGAGTATTTCACAAATGATATTTATGATTTTCGCCCCTTTAGCTACTGTTAGCTTATTCGTTAAATTATTGTTATATACTATTCAAAATGTTTGATTACAGGAATTTTATAAGGATAAATAGAAAATATCTCAAGATACCTTTATACAGAAATGTATTTATTTTCTTCTCCTAGTATAATTATTTTCAACTCGTATTATTTAACACTGTCACCTATATAACTTTTTCTTATTCTATAAGTAAATTCTTCACACCACCTTCTTAATGAAAAATCCATCTGTTATTTTCTACCTAATTAAATATACATCCTTCCTATTATTAAACAGCATTACTCTTAATAACTATAAAAGTTTCTGAAAATATTGAAATATAATAAAAATTATATTATATTAAGATTATCAACTTTATTACTATTCAATATTTTCGGTTAATTAATACGATTGAACTAGTTAATATTGTTGAAAAAAGATACATAAGGGGGAAAAAAATGAAAAAAAGATTTGGTATCTTCACAGTGTTTCTTTTATTAGTAGTTGGAATTATTGCTGGGTGCTCGGACGATGCATCAAGTGAAGAATCAAAATCAATACTTGATACAGTAAAAGACAGAGGAAAATTAGTTGCCGGGGTTAACGGAGAGTTACCTGGATTTGGGTTTGTAGGTACTGATGGTCAATATTCAGGCTTTGATGTTGACTTTGCTAAAGCAATTGCTGTAGCAGTTTTAGGGGATGCAAACGCGATTGAATTTCGCCCATTAACATCAGAGGAACGTTTCACAGCTGTCCAAACAGGTGAAGTTGATGTATTAGTTCGTAATACAACTTGGACGACAAACCGTGATTCAGAGGTTGGATTAAACTTTGCTCCAGTAACATTTTACGATGGTCAAGGTATTATCGTTCGTAAAGATAGTGGAATTAAAAGTTTAGAAGATTTACAAGGTGCTCGTATTTCCGTGGAACAAGGAACGACTACTGAGCTAAACTTAGCAGATGTGTTAGATGCAAATGGAATTGAATACGAGTCAATCGTTTTCGATACGCAAGATGCAGCTGTCCAAGCATACGAGGAAGGAACTGCTGACGCATACACTACTGATAAATCCGGATTAATCGCACGACAAGCAAACATGGCAAATCCTGACGAACACATCATTATAGATGAGACTTTATCAAAAGAACCGTTAGCTCCTGCTGTAATCGGTGGTGATGATACGTGGTTTGATATTGTAAAGTGGGTCACATTTGCAACGATGCGTGCTGAAGAATTAGGTGTTACTTCTGAAAATGTTGATGAAATGCTTAATAGTAATAACCCAGAAATACAACGTCTATTAGGTGCAGGTGAAAATAATTTAGGACAGCAGTTAAATCTTGACAATGATTTTGCTTACAAAGTAATTAAAGAAGTAGGAAATTACGGTGAGATTTTCGAACGTAATTTAGGTTCAGTTTTCGGATTAGAGCGCGGAATAAATGATATGTATACAAACGGTGGATTAATGTACTCCCCTCCGTTCCGCTAATTGCTGGTTTTGCAATACATTGATAATGAACGAAAAGGTCTGCTTACTATTGATTATATAATGCAGACCTTTTCCATTGTGAGGTGGATATATGAAAAAGGAAATGTCAGTTTCAACTCCATTTTGGCGTGACAAAAGAATAATTCCAATATTATTACAGCTTATTTTTGTTTTCATTGTTGCCTTATTTGGAGCATATTTTATTATTAATGCAATCAATGGGCTTGAAAAGATTGGTATTGCCTTTGGCTTCTCCTTTCTTGGGCAACGGGCAGGATTTGGGATAACCGACTCTTTAATTGAATATTCATCATCTGATACTTATGGACGAGCTTTGTTTGTTGGTATTTTAAACACATTGAAAGTTGCGTTATTCGGTATCATCTTTGCAACGATCATTGGGATTATTGCAGGTATTTCAAGGCTATCTTCTAACTGGCTCGTAAGTAAGCTTTCAAGCATTTATATTGAAATCTTTCGAAATACACCTTTATTAGTACAATTATTTATTTGGTATTATGCTGTATTACTTCAATTACCATTAATTGATGATGTTAAAACAAGTAGTTCATTTATATTTACTAATCGTGGTGTTGCTATTCCATGGTTTCAGCAAAACTCTGGCTCACTCGTTTGGACAATCCTTCTGTTAATAGGTATTATACTTTCAATTATCATGTGGCGCGTTCAACTAAAGCGACAAATTGATTTAGGTAAACGAACTTACCCTTTCATTTGGGGAACAGGTGCAATTATACTAGCGATTGTAGTATCGTTAATTGTTACACAGCAGGCTCCATTCGATATTTCAAACCCTTCAATTGAAGGTAGAGGATTTACTGGTGGTAGTCTACTAAGACCTGAGTTTCTTGCACTACTTTTGGCATTAAGTGTTTATACTTCTACTTATATTGCAGAAATTGTTCGAGCTGGTATTTTAGGTGTCAAGCAAGGACAAAAAGAAGCTGCTAATGCACTTGGTTTAAAGCCGTCTACGACGATGCGTCTAGTTGTCTTTCCACAAGCAATTAGAATAATTATCCCTCCTGTTACAAGCCAATATCTGAACTTAATAAAGAACTCAAGTTTAGGTGTCGCAATTGCATACCAAGAAATTGTGAGCGTAGGGAAAACTACACTTGGACAAAATTCACGTGCAATTGAGGTTGTCCTTATTTGGATAGCTGTATATTTACTTATCAATTTAATTACAGCATTAATTATGAATATATTTAACAAAAAAGCACAAATTGTTGAAAGGTAGGTGGTAGCGATGGGAAATATCGGTGTTGAAAAACACGAACCGAAACAAATTGACATTAATTCAGATACACAACCTAACCGTTTTTTGCAATGGCTTAAGGCAAACCTTTTTAGTAGCTGGTTAAACACAGCGTTAACAATTTTATCTATCGTTATTGCCTATTTTATTATTAAAGGTTCAGTATATTGGATATTTGTCACTGCAGAGTGGCGGGTTGTGGCAGATAACTTTAAGCTGTTTGTTGTCGGACAATATCCGATCGACCAACTTTGGAGAGTCTGGATATTATTAACATATGTATCTATTATGTTAGGTTTTTCATGGGGAATATGGAAAAGTATTGTAAAACCTATCGCATTGACGATTGGTATCGTTATGCTAGTTGTTGGGTGTTTACCATTTGTTGAAGGTATGACAAGAATATGGTTAGGTATAAACATCGTTATCCTTATTGCAACTTATTTTGTAGGAGCAAAATTTAATAAACTAAAAACATTAACCTTAACTGGTTGGTTCTTATTGTTCCCAGTCTCTATCTTCTTATTATCTGGATTTGGTATTTTACCTGAGGTTAGTACGAGTGTCTGGGGTGGATTTTTATTAACACTATTAATTGCATTAGTTGCAATTGTTATATCCTTCCCTATTGGAGTATTACTTGCTTTAGGAAGACGTAGTACACTTCCAATTGTAAAATGGTTTAGCATTTTATTTATTGAACTCGTACGTGGAATTCCATTAATTACATTACTATTTATTTCTCAATTGATGGTTCCATTGTTTTTAGGTGATGGTATAGAAATAGATAATGTGCTACGTGCTATGATAGGGTTTATTATGTTCTCAGCAGCTTACTTAGCAGAAAATGTTCGTGGTGGACTTCAAGCAATCCCACGTGGACAATTTGAAGCAGCTCAGGCATTGGGATTAAATAAGACTTTGATGACTAGTTTTATCATTTTACCACAAGCATTAAAAATCGTTATTCCACCGATTGTCGGTTTGTATATAGGTATTTTTAAGGATACAGTGCTAGTAACGATTGTTGGGTTATCCGATTTGTTAGGTATATCCAAAAAAATAATAGCAAATCCACAATATTTAGGGACACATATGACAGCTTACGTCTTTGTTGCATTGGTCTTTCTCATTTTCTGTTATTTAATGTCTTACGTAAGTAGAAAGCTAGAGGCATCCCTCTCAGTTGGGAAACGATAGGAGGTATATTTAATGGGTAGTATTTTTGCTGTTGAAAAATTAACAACACCACTTGAAGAACGAGAAGATATTATAACTGTTAATAATTTAGATAAATGGTTTGGAAAGCTTCATGTGCTAAAAAACGTAGATATGAATGTGAAAGAAGGAGAAGTTGTCGTTATACTCGGACCTTCCGGATCAGGTAAATCAACCTTTATTCGAACAATCAATGCTTTGGAAGAATTTCAAAATGGTGAGATTGTTGTCGACGGAATTAGTTTAACAAATGATGTGAAGAACATTGAGGAAATTCGTAAAGAAACAGGAATGGTATTCCAACAGTTTAACCTATTCCCTCATATGACAATTTTGAAAAATATAACATTAGCCCCTATTTGGGTTCGTCGATGGAAAAAGGAAAAAGCAGAAAAAATTGCTCATGAACTCCTTGAACGTGTTGGAATTCCTGAGCAGGCTGACAAATATCCAGGACAGCTTTCCGGTGGACAGCAGCAGCGTGTGGCGATTGCTCGAGCACTAGCTATGCAACCAAAAATAATGCTATTTGATGAGCCAACATCAGCCCTTGATCCAGAAATGGTTCGTGAAGTGCTTGATGTTATGAAAACATTAGCAGAATCTGGTATGACAATGCTCGTCGTTACCCATGAAATGAATTTCGCAAGAGAAGTTGCAGATCGTATCGTCTTGTTTGACCATGGTGAAATTGTTGAGACTGGTACTCCTGAAGAACTATTTGACAATCCTCAACATGAGCGAACAAAAGCATTCTTATCTCAAATTTTATAACATAATCATTAAAATAAAAAAGTACCTCGCCTATCTACGAATCGCATTGGGGTCATATATATCTCTTGAAGTTACGGTTTTACCTTCAAGAGATATATCGAAGTGACCAGGAGGGGGCGCTAGGTGCTTAAACTAACAAATCCATATAACACAACAAAGCCTGACCAATATAAAGGTCAGGCTTTGCAATGTCTTCATGTGTGTAATTATCCAATAATAACCCGCTCTTTCGGAAAATGATAATTCGGCTCTTTTGACCGTTTTCCTATTAAAAAGAGGAATGTTAACAACCCAATTCTTCCTATAAACATTAACAAAATGATGATTATTTTACCTATCACACTTAACCCTGGTGTTATCCCCATTGATAGACCAGTTGTTCCGAATGCAGAGCTCACTTCAAAAATAATCTCTGTTAATGTGAAAGGCTCGGTTAAAGTTAATATAACAATTGCTAGTGAAAACATCATAAATGCCATCATTGTAACTACCAATGATTTAACCACATCTTCCTCATGAAGCTCTCTTTTAAATACTTTAACTGTTTTACGACCTTTAGCAAAATGGAATAAGAATAACAAATTTAACGCAAAGGTTGTCGTTCTAATACCTCCACCTACTGAGCTCGGAGAAGCTCCGATAAACATAAGAGCACACATAACTAACAAGGTAGGCTCAGTAAACTCACTAACGTTCATCGTCGATAAACCGCCACTCCGCGTTGTGACCGACTGGAATAGAGCATAGAAAAAAGATTCATGCCATGATTTATCAGCGAAGAAATGATTAAATTCAAATAACAAAATGATAAGTGTACCAAAAATTAATAAGCTAAAATAAGTTATTGTTGTGATTTTTGTAAAAAGTGAGAAGCGATAGCTCTGTCCATTCTCCCTTTTGTTTAATAAATAATCTTTGACTTCAATAAGTACTGGAAACCCTATCGCTCCTAAAGTAATTAAGATAATCGTAATAAATTGTACGAAATAATCCTTAGCGAACGGAACGAGTGATTGTCCAGTAATATCAAATCCACCATTTGTTGTCGCACTAACTGCTGCAAATAAACCGTGTAAATATGCCTCCTGCCAAGTTGGATAATACTTCAAAAAGTATGTTCCTAAAATAACAGCACCGATGAGTTCAATAATAATAATGAGCCAAAGGATTTGCTTCATTAACATGACTAATCCAGATAAATTTGACTGATTATGATCGGTCATAATTAATCGACGTTGCCTCAAACCAATCTTTTTACCGATTAAAACATAAATGAATGTCCCTAAGGTCATAATGCCAATACCACCAACTTGTAGCATTAACAAAAGGATAAACACACCTGTAGTGCTGAATGTATCTGCGGTTGACACAACAGTTAATCCTGTAACACTTACTGCACTAACTGCTGTAAATAATGCATCCAAAAAAGATAGTTCAATACCTGGTTTATGCGCAACAGGTAAACTGATTAAAAATGTTGATATTGAAACTGCTAAAAAATAATAACTGACAATAATTTGAAAAGGTGTTAAGCCACTTATGCGTTCACGAAATTTTTTCAACATTAATTCTTCATTCCCTCATTCATTACATATACACATAATCATATCATAAAAAAATATCGTTGTTACATGAAAAATGGATGTATTCATTAAGTATAAACGTACAATCAATTTACCACATTTTTAATAAAGTATTAATATACAATGAAAGGAGGAATGGTATTTATGAGTGATGGGTTTGGATCTATCTTTGCTTTGGTTATCGTTTTATTCGTGCTGTTAATCATTATCGGTTGTGCTTGTGTAAGACCACCAGCTCCTGTGCTTCCTGCACGAAGATGTCCATTATGCTAGAACGACAAGCATTAATCTGCAATTAGGCAATTTACCACCTTCTTTGCGGCATGAACAAAACTACCATTCTTTTTAGTTGCTTAAGAGAGGGGGGCAAACTCCTCTCTTTTTATTATGCGTTTTTCCACCTTTATCGTTACAAAGAGATAAACATAAAACGAATAACAAGATCATCTTTTGCATCTGCTCTTCTCTAGAGACTATAGCAGGCTATAGTCCCATTGTTCTTATTCGTATTAATGCACACAGATGTCTATAGTTTTATGACATTTTTTCTAGAAAATGATGCTAATCACAAAAGACTTCGTTTTGATGTATTAATTTTATAAAAAACAACGTGATATAAAAAAAGAGCCATATATAACGTACCTAACTGTAAATTAGCTAAACGAGTTTTAAGATATTGTAACGTTTTATCGGGAATTGCAACAAATATCCTTTTTAAGCACCATCACTTTTACCTCCGAGCATAACTTTTGCTAAAATAAATACACTAAAAAATTATAATCGTTGAACAGATGTTTTTATGATGTTACACATAGCTCCTAACATACATATTTTTTTGTTCTTCCAAATATTTATTGCCTGTTGAAAAGATATTTATTTCGTTCTACCGCATAAAATTTTTAGAACGTTTAACACTATAATTAATAAGAATATTTCATTCTTATGATGTTTTACACATAAACAAGGAGATGATTTAAAATGGGGCGTAGTAGTAATAAATTACTTGTGCCTGGTATAGAACAGGCGTTAGATCAAATAAAATTTGAAATAGCTCAAGAATTTGGCGTGAATTTAAGTCCAGATAGTGCTTCACGAGCGAACGGGTCTGTAGGTGGAGAAATCACGAAAAGACTCGTCACTCAAGCTCAGCATCATATTAACGGGCAGTTTCCAAAATAATTAGGTGAGGGTTACCCTAATACAAAATTTAATACTAAATGGATAAAACCGAGTGATATTATCACTCGGTTAAATTTCATACAGACTTATGTATTAACTGTGTTATTCAGATTCTGGTGAAAAAGAGCGGCCAGCAAATTCATTATCTAACATAAAGATAGCATTGCTGTCATTTTCAATACGCTTTAATTTTTGAATAATACTATCAAATAAATCCTCTTCTTCAACTTGCTCTTCGATAAACCATTTCAAAAAATTAATCGTTGCATGTTCACGCTCATCCAATGCAATGTCTGATAATTGGTATATACGCTTGGTAACTTCTTTTTCATGGCTTAACGCTTTTTCATAAGCGTCCAACAGGGATGAAAATTCATTATTTGGTTCAGGAAAACCGATAATTGTTGCACGTTCACCTAAAGCATTAATAAAGTTATAAAATTTCATCGCATGAAAACGTTCTTCCTCTGCTTGGACTAAAAAGAAGTTCGCAAAACCATCAAAGCTTTCAGACGAACAGTATGCTGCCATTGCCATATATGCATGTGCAGAATAAAATTCAAAATTCATTTGTTCATTTAAACCTTCAAGTAATTTTTTACTTATCATTGTATACTCTCCTTCATTGCTATGTTTTCCCTATTTATTATAGCACTTTTACGTAGAGTATTCATAAAATGAGTACAACCATTAAGTAAATTTGAACATGTGTAAAATCTATTCCACCTGTTTGTAAGGTCTAACAAGATAGAATTCTAATTTCTATAATTTAAACAAACATTAAACAACATCACTAATCTTGTGGAAATTACTTTTTTATTTAATTATTCCTCATTAGTTAGTAAAAAATTTGTTCTTCTATTCCTTGTGTTCACCTTATTCTTTTTATTGTCATGATCTCTTTAATCTTCTTTATCCTTTATGTTCTCTTGGTCCCTTTTATCTTTTTTGTCTTTTTGGTTCTCATGATCCCTTTTATCTTTTTTATCCTTTATGTTCTCTTGGTCCCTTTTATCTTTTTTATCCTTTATGTTCTCTTGGTCCCTTTTATCTTTTTTATCCTTTTTGCTCTCATCGTCCCTTTTATCTTTTATGACCTTTTTGTTTTCATGATCCCTTTTATCTTTTTTATCCTTTGCTTCTTTCTTTTCTCTTTGATTTTCTAACTTAATAATGCTTTCGTTTTTTAAGTGATTAGAGGATGTTTTAGCATCCTCACCTTCCTTATGCTCTTTATCTCTATTTTCAACTTCTTCAATTAAGTATTTACCAGTAGAGATACCCTGTTCCTCTGCTTTCTTACGTGTATTTTCATCACTTTTAACAGAAGTAACATGAATAGTATCCTTTTCTAATGTTTCAGATATTATCACAATTTTTTCTTCTAATTTTTTTTCAATATCTTTTGTTGTAGATCCTTGATGTATTTGTACCGTTGTGATAAGTAGATTACTACCTTCAATTAAATATCCATACTTCTTGCTTTCATCAATGATAGAATTTGTGACAAACGTAATATCTTGTTTTTCCCAATCTGATAAATTCTCAATAATTCTTTCACCCTCGGTGTTAAGTGCTGTTACACTTAAAACCTCTAGCTTATTATTTATAGATAATTCTATACTCGGGTTAATATCAATAGACATATAAGCAAATACCTTATTTGGTGTATAAAATGGTAAAACAGAAATGATAACTAATAGAGTGGCTATTGTGCTAACAAGTGCAAGCTTCCATTTATCAATTCGTGAAATGTTTAACAAAAATGAATAACTTCTTTTCCCCTCACGAAAGGGCGGAAATATGATCTCTTGACCAATATCATATTGTTGTTCTAGCAGCTTATTTGTCCGTAAAAATTCTCCTTCATCTGTTAATACTGTAACAAATTTACTGCTTATTTCCATAATGACCCCCTTTTTCAATTTTAGATCACCTCCTTCAAATATTCTTTAAGAAACAAGTAATCACCAGTGAGAATGACCGAAATGGCAATTATATATTTGCGGTTTCTCTCTATCGTTTTTCGGCTCACTTTTACTTGTTTTTCTAATTGTTTTATTGGTAACTGTTTCTTTGCCAACAGACTAGCTCGAAGCTCTTCATGATCAACAAGAATCTTCGCTACTGTAATGGCATTTTGTCTAGCATCGGCATGCTTTGGTGATTGATTTACTAAATCTTGAAATGTTAAGCCAAATGTTTTAAGATCCTGCTTATATTGCTCAATCTCTTCTTTTCGTCGTTCTTGTTCAACTTGTTTGCCATATTCTTCGAAGGATAGATGTGACTCTAGTGTTTGAGGACGTACATCGTTTTCACGTTCATGTAAATCATATGGTATTGATCGGTTACGTGCTTGTTTCCGAATGTAATCTATGACTCTCCTCTTAATAATTAACTCAGCGAAAGCTAAAAAAGAACGACCTTTTTCTCTTTCAAATTTTTCAATTGCGTCATTGAATGCAATAAGACCAATGCTAAACTCATCATCTGTTTCATCAATATATCGTTTACATACAGAGGAGACAGTCTTGGCAATAAAAGGATGATATTTTTTTATAATCTTGTAATGTAGTTGACTGTTACCGTTTTGGATTTCTCCAATTATTGCTTCTAATGATTTTTCTTTCTTGCCAATTTTAAACAACAGACTGAGCACCGATTACACCCCTCTTCCTAATATGAAGTTCGGTAGCTCTGATTTTTTTATAGGGGTAGAAAATAGAAAAATAGTCATTTTTTTTGACTATTTTTTTTCATACCACTATATTCATCTAACTTATATAATCTACAACACTTTTATTATAACAATATGGTATGTTCAGCAACATAAGTCACTAACAATTACTATATATTACCTAAGTAGAATCAAGAAAAAAGCACTCAATTATATTGAGTGCCTTAATAACTTGACAATTGTTAACAATATTTCTAGTTATCATTGTAGGATATGTATTTTCCTCGCTTAGTGTTGGTAGCACTTTGTGTTAACACGGATAATTATATCACGTATTATTAATGAAATGGTTACGAAATGATTACAATACATCAATTACATGATTTACTATCTTTTCACTGTTGTTCTATTTTTTGCTTTTTTCCTCTTTCCTTAGTTCCTTCTCTTTTTTTTTCTGTTCTTTTTTCATCTCATGTGCTTTTTTCTTCTGTTCTTTCTCTAATTCTTTCTGATCTTTGTGATTTTGCTTCTTGTTCTTGTCATGTTTTTGATCCTGAACATCATTTTCAATATCTTCATACAACTCATTCATTATTAGTTCTATATCATTTTCAATATTTTTTTGTTCTTCTTGTAATGCTCCAAGTTTTGTCATCTTGTCGCCAATCCGTTTGTAACTTTTTTCAATATTTTTCTTTAGTGCTTCTTGTGCATTATTATTTCCAACTTTCTCTAATGCAGCAGTTAAAGATATAATATTTTGTGCGAGTTGTGTTTTAATAACCGTCAATTCATCTTGTTGTTCTTCGCTACTATCTCCATTATTATCTATTTTAGGTTGACTTATATCTCCATAAATATCGTTACTACTATCTTCGTCACTAGGACTCTTTGCTTCTGCATCCTCTCTATCTTCAATTATACCTTCAGAATCATCTATGAGCTTTGTAGCCTTAAGGATCAATTCCTCAGCTAAATCATTGTCACCATTAGCGATTAACTTCTCGGCTTCTAACAATCTTTCAGATGAAAACCGTGCTAATAACTCAGCATCGTGCATATCATCAAACGAAATTGCAAGCTGTATTTTTTCAAGTGTAATTTTGACAAAATACCAAAAGTCTCCTGGTATTGAATTTGGATCTTCATTGTTAGTGTTTAAGCTTGTAGTGCTATCAATGTCGGTATTATTTTCATTTGCATGTGCAATAGTACCTGCTACCCCTATTACTCCTACTAGAGCACATGCAATCATGCCATTTCTTAAAACTTTTATCAAAAACTACACACCCCTATTGTTAAATTTTCATTTACGTTATAGTTGTACGAACTTATCCACTTTTTTTTGGGGTGAAACTCAATATATTTAGTATTCTAAATATTTCAATGCGGCATATTGGGTATTTACTTAATCAATCATTTCTTTACGACATGTTGCTTTTTACTAGATCGTAACCAACCGCCACCTGCAAGCAATAACAAAAAATTGTTTTCCACAAAACCGACTCTAGAAAATGGGATGAGATGAGACCAACCTCCTCATGTGCTAACGCATGAATACTTCATTTCACACCTACCCAACCTACTATCAGAAATACGGTTGTCTCAAGACCATGGCTCGGATTTTTATCCATGCATTGACGACTTTACGTTAAGGGCATCCCTTAACGCTACTCCCCTTTGTCGAAAAAACGAACATTTATTATGTAGACACTGTCAAGTTTTTCGATTTTCTCGAGTATGTAACATAACGTAAATTATGATGGTGGCGATAATAATAATAACTACAATATACATAAATCTATTAGCTATCTGTGCAATATCTTGCCATCTAGTGCCTAATTTGAACCCCATATAAACATAGCAGTATGTGATAGGAAGTGTAGCCGCAAACGTATATAAACTAAAGCTTGTCACATTCATTTTTGCCAATCCACAAGGTATTGAAATGATCGTCCTAATTCCAGGCAAAAACCTAGCAGTAAAAGCTACAATCCCGCCGTGTTTATCAAAGAATCGCTCTGCTTTTGTTAGCTCCTTTTCACGTATAAAAAAGTACTTTCCAAACGATGTAAGGAACCGCCTTCCACCAAAACGTCCAAGTGCATACAATGTTAATGGACCAAGCGTTCCTCCAATGGTTCCAGCTAACACAACTAGCCAAAAATTCATTACTCCTTGATACACAGAATAGCCCGCTAAAGGAAGAACTAATTCAGCAGGTACAAACTCAAATGTTAATGCAATTAAAATCCCAAAATACGAGAATTCTCTTAGCCATTCAACAAATAATAAAATTAATTCTTCCATATATACCACCAACATTCACTATTTTCGTTTTTAGTAATACAAAAAACTGTTTTCTAATAGTTTGTTGTGCTTCGTACTAAGAAGTAATCATATAAACAATAGATTTCACAGCACCTATTTTCTGACTAAATAGACTTATGTTAGCTGTGTTAGCAAATAAGAGTTAGTCTGCTATTTTAATAAACAAGTTGAATTTAATGACATGACATATAAACATAAAAAGAATCATTATTTGTAATTATCTTCGTACAAAGCTGTTTTCGTATTAATTGCTGTTTTTCGTAATGAAAAGCTAAACAGCATATAACTATTGTTCGGGACATCTTTTCTTCTCTAAAGATTTTAAAAAATTATATCAACACATCAGCTACTCAATTGTAAGTGAAAAAGCAGCAAAGTTTACGAAAAGAGCCTTGTACAAAAGTATATTTTTAAGCAATTAAAAAAATGACATAAAAAAAAGCAGGATGCAAACAGTTCCTTTAGAAACTTTTTTATTATTGGAAATTATTTATTGAATATCAAATAACTATCATATATACTGTATATATACAATATAAACAGTTAAAGGACTTTGGAGTGAAACTATGCATTTATCTGTATCTCTAAATTCAAAATTACCAATATATTCTCAAATTGTGGAGCAAATTGAAAATCAAATTCTGACAGGACATCTTAAAGAAGGGGAACTTCTTCCTTCTATTCGAAACCTTGCTCAGAATTTGAAGATAAGTGTGATAACAACGAAAAGGGCATATGATGAGTTGGAAAAAAAAGGTCTTTTAACATCCGTCGCTGGCAAAGGAACTTTTGTTTCAGGTAACACAAAAGAATTAATCAGAGAAGACAAATGCCGCGGGTTAGAAAATCAATTAATGCAAGTTATTATGAAAAGCAAAGTTTTAGGAATCAACCGCGAGGAATTAATTAATATGCTCACATTTTTGTATGGAGAGGATGAATAATTATATGCATGTAATTGAGTTTTGTGGGTTTTCTAAATCTTATAAGGATTTTAATTTGAATGATTTAAATTTTAAGATTAACAGTGGTTTTATCACCGGTTTAATTGGGCCGAATGGCGCTGGAAAAACAACGTTAATTAACGCAATTATGAACCTAATTCCCCCTGATAAAGGAGAAGTTATTGTATTTAACAAATCGATGGGAGGATGGGAAAGAGAAATTAAACAAAGAATTGGTTTTGTATACGATGAAGACTTTTATTATAACCATCTTTCAATAAAGGAAATGGGAAAGATCATCGCATCATTTTATTCAAACTGGAACCATGCTGTTTTCAAACAATATCTAACAGATTTTAAATTGCCAGAACGAAAAAAAATCGGTAACTTATCAAAAGGAATGAAAATCAAATTCTCCTTAGCAGCTGCACTTGCACATGAACCTGATTTATTAATAATGGATGAACCTACCTCTGGGCTAGATCCAGTGTTTAGAAGGAGAGTATTATCGATATTAAGTGATTATATCCAAGATGGAAATCGATCTGTTCTTTTTTCAACTCATATAAGTACAGATTTAGAACGAATAGCAGATTACATTGTTTATATAAGTAACGGACAATTAATATTTAGTGGTAGTAAAGAGGAGCTGTTAGATGAATATTTTATATTAAAAGGGCCTGTTGCATCCCAACCAATGAAAAAACATTTAATAGGTTTACAGCAATCACCTCTAGGATTCGAAGGTTTAATTTCAAAAAACATCTATTCTGAAAACTCATTTGATAGTCAAGTTGTTGTAGAGAAACCTACATTAGATGATATTTTGGTTTATACACAGGGGGATTGTTAAAAATGATGCAGTTACTTTTGAAAGACATACAAATTCAAAAAAGGTTTATATTTCTTGGTTTTGTGTTTATCGGTTTTTTCTTTTTTCTATTAGGCGCTTTTGAAGGTTTACCTCTTGCTGTTCCAGCAGCACTATTTAGCCACTTCTTAATTGTACTCGCTAGTAAATCTGATGAGAAAAATAATAATAGTCGATTGTTGGCTTCTTTTCCACTTAGAAGAAGGGATATCGTAACCTCAAAATATATAGGAATTTTTATGTTTATGGCAATCTCCTTCTTTCTAACCACCTTATGGTGGTGGATCACCGGTTTTTTTCTTCCTGCAAATGAACTCCCTTGGTTTAGTGTTCAATCTGTAATAATATCTATTCTCATTTTACTTCTGTTTTATAGTATTTATTTTCCTATTTTTTTCATGACAGGATCACGTATAGTACAGGTCCTAGATTTAATAGTTATATTGACGATAGGTGGAGTAATCATATTAGGTTTACGAATATTAGAATGGATAGATATAAACATCGGTTTAATACTCTCCGACTTAATGAGTTACAATGTAATATCTCTGTCATTTTGGATATCAACCATATGTTTAATGTTAATAATCATGTCTTGGGTTCTTTCTATTGTTGTTTACGAACGTAGAAATATATAAAAGGGGGGAAAATTATGTTTGTAAAAATATTCCATAGACTAGAAAAAAATGGATTAATGTAATATTCGTTGTTGTAATAATACTACTAATAGTTGGTGTTTATTATTTCATAGTATAAAGAGTAGTTTAACATTATGTTAAATGATTCTATATTTATGCAATTGACCTCATTTTAAATGAGAAAAGATCCCACGAGCGCTTTCCTTATAAGTATTTATTTCTTAGTACTAAAAACAATGCGAAAACAGCCTTATGAAATATAAGAATCCATTTTGATCAATCAATTATAATCAAAATGGATTCCATCTATTTATTACAAAGTACTCGTTTATAGTATTTTTGATCCAACTTTATTCCAAACTAACAATGAGTAGTAAACAAGCTAACAAATCATGTTTCATTATGGTATGGTACTATCTAATAATAAGTTGTTTATTTTTATCATGTTTATGTTCATTATAATAAGCGACCATTTCTTTGACACCAGATTTAAAATCAGGACATGTAATTCCACTACCTTTTAAATCATTTTTAGCAGTAGAACAATCAAATCTTGCTTCATACGAAAAATAGTCTAGAGATTCTTTCTCCACTCTTAATACTTTACGCAAGTTTTTAATCTGCAAGAAAGCTCTTGTTAAAGAAATTGGTATTCTACCACGCGGTTTCTTGTGTAAGAGTTCACCCATTAACATTGTATAAACTTCACTAGCCTTATACGGAGAAGGGTCTGTTAAATGATATGTTTTCCCCTCCCCAACACTAGCGTGACCTAGATAGCAGGAAGCAGCAATAATATAGTCAACAGGCACTAGGTTCAGCTCTACTTGACCTCTGCCAATGTTAGGCAAGATAGGTAAATAGCGCAAGCGATCCAGAAAATTCAAGATAAAATACGGTCCATCAAACTTTATTGTTTCCCCTGTTATAGAGTCCCCTTTAACAATTCCAGGACGAATGATGGTTGTAGGAACTTCATTGAAAATCTTTTTAACAAGCACTTCTGCTTCATATTTCGTCTCTTCGTAGTAATTTTGAAAGGTTTGATTTTTTTCTAATTCAGATTCCAAAACTGTTCCTGCACGGTCTCCTGCAACATAAGCTGTACTAAAGTAAATGTATCTTTGAAGCTTGCTCATTTCTTTTACAAATTCATTCACCATACTTGTACCTTGTACATTTACAAGGTATGCAACATCTTTTGGTACTGCTAGATCATAAATAGCTGCTAGGTGAAAAACATGTGTAACAGTAGTCCTTAATGAGGCCATATACTCATCAGCTATACCTAGATTATCCTTAGTAATATCACCAGGTAAAATGGTAAATTGAGTCTTATCAATTAACTTATCTTCAGATAGCCTCTCTATTTCCTTTTCAGCTTCGTTAATCATATCAGGCAAAACAAGTGCGTAAATATGATCAATTTCATAGCTCTCCTTCATCATATAGCGAATAATTTGACTTGCAATAAACCCAGGAAAGCCTGTGAAAAAATAAGTATTCCCCATCGTTTCTCCCCCCATACAATATACCTTATCTAAACATTCAGAATTCATTCCCTAACTTTAGTTTATCGTATTTACGCTATTTTGCAACCGTTTACAAAATAGATTTTTCTAAACTGTACTCACATTAGTAGCCATTTTTCACCCTTTAACATAAGCACACATACATCAAACATTTATGCCACCATTTGTTCTATAAAATCAAGACAAATGGCTAAATCCATCGTTTAGCTTATGAAAAGGATCTTTTCATTAACTTTCTTCTTATTTTCACTTACATTTGAGCAACTGATGTGTATGATGTGTATGATATGGTTGTTATTGTGCATAGAGAAAAAAAGATGCCACGAACATGAGTTATATTCGTGTTTAGCTCTTTTTACGAAAAGCATCTAATAGTGCGAACAGCCTAATCAAAATAATCATAAAGCTTTTGAAAAGAGCTCATTTTTTGATTACAGCTGTATTTGTCTGCACTTAAAAATTATCAAGGAAAAGATTGTAACTTATCATATTCCTTTTGTTGTTAATGCTAACATTATATAATCTTTGGAAGGTAGGCGTTGTCATGCACACAATTTGGAAGGGGTCAATTAGTTTTGGGCTTGTAACGATCCCAATAAAACTATATGCAGCAACTGAAGATAAAGATATTAAATTCCGATCGTTACATAAAAAATGTAAAACTCCAATTAAATATGAGAAGATCTGTCCAATATGTAATGAGGAACTAACAAATGATAACCTAGTAAAAGGTTATGAATATGTTAAAGGAAAATTTGTCATTTTATCTGAAGAAGAAATGAAAGAATTAAAAGAGGAATATGAGGAGAAGAGTATTAAAATTATTGATTTTGTTAATTTAGATGATATTGACCCTATCTATTTTAATCGCTCCTATTTTATTGGTCCAAATGATAATGGAACTAGAGCATACGCTTTATTAAGAGAAGCACTTGTAAAATCTAAACGGATTGGCATTGCCGAAATAACTATTCGTTCAAAGCGTCATCTAGCTATTGTTAGGGTATATCATGATGGCCTCCTCATGGAAACGATCCATTATCCAGATGAAGTGCGAAATGTTAGTGACGTGCCAAATATACCAGAACAAATAGAGATTAATAATAAAGAGCTTGATACAGCTATGTTATTAATTGATCAATTAACGACAGATTTTGACCCAAGCAAATATAAGGATGATTATCGTACTGCATTAATGAAGCTTATCGAGGAAAAGGTTAACACCGATGAAACGACTAGTGTTGACGATATACCAAGAACAAATGTAGTTGATCTCATGAGTGCATTGCAAGCAAGCATTGACAGAACTAAGGAACAACCACAATCCGCAACACCAGCTAATAACAAAGGTACTACAAAAACAAAACAGAGAACATCCCGCAAGAAGGTAACATCATAGAAACAATTACTAAAATCAGGCGGGAATTCTTCTCGCCTAGGTTATATCCATTATGTCACACGTTCTCCTTCGTCTATAATCCACTTAACAGCAAGTAATAAATTTGCAAACCACATATCAGCTAATCCAAGCTGTTCATCATTTCCAACTAAGATGGTTTTTGTCCCTGCCGACTTACCTGCAAAAATGTCCACATCACGATCTCCGATCATATAGCTATCTTTAAGCGCGATGTTATATTTTTGCGCAAGATTCGTAATCATCTCTGGTTCAGGCTTTCGACATGCACATCCCTCGTGAGGTTTATGGGGACAATAAGCAATATCATCAATCATCGCTCCGTACTCCTTCAAATCAAGCTTCATTTTCTCATGTACACGTATTAGCTGTTGTTCCTTCATATACCCTAACCCAACCCCACCTTGGTTCGTTACAACAAAGACTTTATAGTTTGCTTGATTTAACAACTTTATCGCTTCACCTACGCCATCCAATAAATAAAAATCACTCGGTTTATTTACAAATTTCACACGATGTGACAACACCTCATTAATAACTCCATCTCTATCTAAAAATACGGCTTTTTGCATATAAAAATCTCCTTTGTTATGTAGTAAAAATGAAAAACATTCAACGTTCCTATTATTAATTAATATGTAAATATCCAAACTAAGTTTAAACACAATACAAATAGATCATATATAATATCAGAATAAAGCACCTTACCAATCATTATAAGCATCCTTTAATATGATGAGTAAGGTTCGTTTAGCATTGGCAATGCCAAAATACAATATACATTTGATGTTGATTAAATACATTTTTTACAATGGAGGTATGATTTGGACAGAACATAGACAGCTACAATCTACTACGACAGTATCATCTATAGGGGTTAAATCTAATTCATCATTTTGACAAATTTGATTCAACCTAATACAACATTGATTGCCTACATTAATTTCTCTGTTTCCTTCTGGCTGTAACAATTGTAAAGTAACACAACCTGATTCTAAATCTACTTCACTAACCCTAAAATATACAGTAACAAAACAATTTCCCTGTCCTGTGCTTGACTCTCTTATGTTACCAAATGCATAGAATATAGTATTACTATTCGTTGTTAAAATTACATCTTGATTTATATTATCTTCTAAAACCGTGCAAACACAATTACGAATGTTTCCACCATTACCAGTGTCTCCATTTGGACAACAGCACGGCATAATATCACCTCCCAACAAAATAAATATACTAAGGTATGTAATTATTATTTATATGGGCATTGAAATAATTGATTGTCTTCTTAAATTTTGATATTTACTTCAACAATTACAAAGAGACTAACTCACAAACTATATATTATATATAACAATCGTTAGTATAGAGTTAAGTTGACACTGTTGAGTTTGTGGAGTCAGACCTTTGTATGCTAATAATAAGAAACCAATTAATACTCTTTTCCACTTTTTATTTACTTCATTTCAGTATAAAAGCTAAATTGCTGCTTCATAGTTAACGCATAAGCAATATTTCCCACGACATGCAGCACCTGTATCCATGTCATCCGCACAAGACAATCGAACTGTATCAAAACCTATTTGTGTAGTAGACATACTATTCCCATTATTACTCATCATTGCTGGTGTAATCGTTAAAGTTTTAACCACTGTACCAGTAGTACCACCTTCTAACAATTCCACTGTTAAATCTCCACAGCCTCTATCTAAAAATACTGTTAACGAGCCAGTGACTGGAAAAAATTCCATTGCATCATTTTCAGTAGTCCAAATAACAACTTCTTGTGTACCACAAGGTATGGTGAAGTTTCCGCATAATTCATCTTTAAAAAATTCATCCCCTCTATCAGGACAACAACAATTTGACATTATTTCCCCTCCCTTCTTTGCTAATAATTTATGTACTAACATATCAGCTTGTATAAACGGAATCACTAAGTTTGTATAAAAATTTCAAAATGACTTAATTATTGAATACTGCCCTTACATATTCAGAAGAGAGGTTGTCCAATTTATTTATATAAATGTGCCTTAGTACTTCTATAACTGTGATTTATTGTAATAACAATTCCTTTAGAAAAGTTCTTTATTTTTTGTATTATTAATAATAAAAGGAGAGGTAGTTGCAGAAGAATATAATAACTAAAAAGGATCGTTAACTTGTTCATTCATTTGGTAAACATGAATTAAAAACAACATTGTTTCAATACTATTTTCAATTTTGATTATTCTTCTTTATTAAGTGCTACATACCTTCTCATTACATACATGGGTAATTAATACTTATACAAAATTTACCTGTACAACTCTTGGATTGATCTGTTTGACCATGACAGCATATTTCAATTCGATTAAAAGACTTTAAAGTAATTGAACGTGTATTTCCGTTATTTCCTTGAAATGCATTAGGAATTGTTAATGTACCTACAATATTTAAATTTAAATATATATTTACTGTTAATATATCTGCACAGCCCTTGTCATAAAACACTGTGACTGTACCTCCAACAGGAAAAGAAGGGGAAGTCCATATATCATCTTTACATCCACAACTCAAAGTAAAATTACCACATGTCTCATCCTGAATAATACATTCTTTCTTCGGTTGAAGTGTTTTTGGAACGTTACAACTACATTTATTATGTGTCTGTATCACTTAATTTCCACCTCTCTGTAGGCATATAAGGAATTATTATCTAGGCTATTGTATGAATCTTTTATTCAATCGGTTCAAGAAAAATACAGTTATAATCAGTAAAGTATTTTCTTCGGCTCAAATAGGTATTCTAAATTTAAATGTAAAATGAAAGGATGGGGAAAAAGCATGATAAGACCTATGCTTCCAACATTGTCATTTACCCCTCCAAAAGGAGAAGAATGGACTTATGAAGTCAAATACGATGGTTTTCGAGGGCTATTGTTTATTGATCATAATGAATGTAAGTTAATGAGTCGTAACGGGAATAATTTACTAAACCAATTCCCTGAAATAAAATCATTTGTGGAGAGCATGAGGCTGGAGAAGATTGAGTCATTTCTTCCTCTCATCTTAGATGGTGAGATATGTATTTTGGATTCATCTATAAAAGCTAATTTCTCTAAAATCCAATTTAGGGGTCGCTTAAAAGATCAAGAAAGAATTAAACACAGCCTTATCCAGGCTCCAGCCTATTTTTTAGTATTTGATTTGCTACAATATAGCGGTAATATGACGACACATCTACCTTACGTTAAACGCAAGGAACAATTACATCACTTATTTTCACAGCTGGCTCTCCCTACTACTGTCACAATGGATAGGGAGAATCTTATTCAACTTATTAGTGAATCTTGTCATTTTGATTCCTTATGGAATGAAGTGCAGTTACATAACGGTGAAGGGCTTATTGCGAAACAAATACATAGTAAATGGGAAGCTGGGAAACGAACGACGCATTGGATAAAGGTGAAAAACTGGAAAATAGGTCAGTTTTTTGTGACGAAATATGAAAAACCAAATGGCTACTTTCACGTAGGTCTCTTTCGGGAGGGTAGCATTTACGAAATAGGTTTATTTTCACACGGTTTGAGTCCTGTTGAAAGATCTACACTTTCTCAAGTAATTCAAGACAACAAACAAACTGAAACAACTCAATTTGTTTGCATACAGCCTAGTATATGTGTAGAGCTAAAATATCTGGAAGTTTATAATGGCAGTTTAAGACAACCAATATTTTCAAGGTTTTTAACAGATTTAAATGTAAATGTATGTACGTGGGAAAAGCTTCACGTTGAACAACAGCTAAACCAGCCTGAATCTACTTCTACTACCGTTGTTCATGTAACAAACCCAGCAAAAAGATTATGGAAAGAGAGGTTTATTACTAAACGCGATTATCTCGATTATTTAAACAGCATCTCAAACTACATGCTTCCTTTTTTACAAAATCGATTATTAACTACAATCCGTTACCCGCACGGGATGTATGGTGAAAAGTTTTATCAAAAAAACTGTCCAGCATATGCTCCTGACTTTGTTCAAACTTTTAAACATGAAGATATTACTTACATCATATGTAACAATGCTGAAACGTTAGCCTGGCTCGGAAACCAACTTGCAATTGAATTTCACGTGCCGTTTAATAGCATTAAGTCTAAGGGTCCAAGTGAAATTGTTTTTGATCTCGACCCTCCCTCTAGGCAATATTTTAAACTTGCAGTCCAAGCAGCTCTATTGATGAAGAAAATATTCGATCAATTACAGCTTCAATCGTTTGTGAAAACTTCAGGTAATAAAGGGTTACAAGTATATATACCATTACCACCCAACACATTTTCTTATCATGATACACGGTTATTTACTCGATTTATTGCAAATTATTTAATAGAAAATGACCCACAGAAATTTACGGTAGAACGTTTGAAAAAAAAGCGGGAAAATCGCTTATATATCGACTATGTTCAGCACGCTGAAGGTAAAACAATTATTGCACCATATTCCGTAAGAGGAAATGTAGGTGCATATGTGGCAACGCCTCTTTTTTGGCATGAGGTTAATCATCAATTAAAAATTGAGCATTTTCCAATGGAATCCATCATAGAAAGAGTAACAACTAAAGGCTGTCCATTACATACTTTTCATCAAGTAGATAATAAACAGCCTTTTGAACAAATATTGAAATTTTTAGGGTCAAATAAGAGTTTATTGTAGATGTTGCAACTGAAATCTCCTTCAGCAGTTCACATGAAAATTTATTTGACATCCTCTATTTTTCTATGGAGTTGGATAAAGTACCAATTCCTTCGACAGTTACTTCTACAACATCACCAGGTTGTAAAAACTTAGGAGGGCTAAAGCCTTTACCGACACCTGCTGGTGTTCCTGTCGCAATAATATCTCCTGGCTCTAACGTTGTACCTTGAGAAAGTACTGAAATAATCTTTTCAATAGAAAAAATAAATTGTTTTGTATTTGCACTCTGACGTACCTCATCATTCACTCTCGTCTCAATGTTTAATTGATTCGGCTGCTTGACGAGCGATTTATGAACGATCACTGGTCCCATTGGACATGAAGTGTCCAAGCTTTTTCCCAGTAAAAACTGCTTATGCCGTGCTTGTAAATCTCTTGCAGTAATATCATTAACTATAGTATATCCAAATACGTAATCTAATGCCTCATCTTCTGAGATGCCCTTCCCCTTCTTACCTATAACGACTGCAAGCTCCCCTTCATAATCGAGCTGGTTAGTTATATCTCGATGATTTAATACGATTTCATTAGTAGCAATGACAGTCGTTGGAGTTTTAGAAAACATCATTACATCGGTTGGAATATCCGCTGCACTTCCCATTTCTATCGCATGGTCAGCATAGTTTTTGCCGACACAAAATACATTCTTCGATGGTCTTGGGATGGGTGCTAACAACTCTACATCATTTAAAGTGTAAACATTGTTGTTGTTTTGCTTAGCCCACTTTACTATCTGTTGAACACGTTCTTCAAACATATGACCAAGTTGGATACACTGTAGCAATGATTCTGGAATTAATTTATCAGTAAAAGCGTCCTGTTCAGTGGCGTTTAAATCTAGCACTTCTGTCATTTCTTTATTTACAGTACCTACAAACAAGCGGTCATCCTTCTTTGCCGTCACAAAGCGCATACGATCCCCTCCTATATCAAACTGCGAATAGATGTAATATACTTCATCATGTCATCTATCTGTAGTTTTTCTAAAAAAAGCAATAAGCCTTGTACTACTCCTACTCGCGGAGATTCATCATTGTTTTGAAACTGCGTTAGTAAAACTTCTAACGTCTCCAGCGCGTGTTTCTCATCATCATCTGTTAAATTTGCACCAATAATTATTTCCTTCATTTGCAAAATCATATGGACAATTTCTTGATATTTATCATTTGTAAGGTGACTAAAATATTGACGTATAGAGTCCTCATTTATAATAACCTCATGCTTATTTGCAACACTTTTTACAAGGTCATCCAATCGATCTACTAAGTATCCAGCTAGTTTTTCTAAATCAAGTTTTTGATAGTCAAATATGAGAAAGGATAAATATTCTACGAGCATCCCACTGAACATAGCAGTTAAATCAAAAGCAAATGGACGAATATCATCTCCATAAATAGCAAGAATGCGACTTTTGTACCAGCGATACATTTCTATTCGCATTTGAAATAAATAACTTTTTATTTTGCCCCTCTCTGGAAAGGCTTTCTCTCTCATATGCATTTGTAAAAAGTCTCGATACTTCGTAAATTCTTTTAGTTGGCGATGGATTTGAATAATAAAACGGTCTCTTTCAGATTTGACTTCATCGTTGATTTGCTCAGACATTTGTTTTGTAAAATGCTCATAAAAATGCTTAAAAATTGACAAAAACAGTTCTTCTTTAGAAGAGAAATAATTATATAATGATCCTTTCGCCACGCCACTTTCATGGGCAATTTCCTGCATTGAGGTGTTATGGTATCCATTTTGCGCAAACAATTTCATCGCAGTTTCTAGGATGAATATTTTTTTATCTTTCATCCAATCACTTCCTATATCCTTAAAATGAAAGAGGGGCTGACCTTCTATAGTAGGACAGCATCATTTACAATTAATATTAATAGTAAAAAGAATGTCATTTCCCCTAATATTATTTAGATTAAATATGTTTTAGGTGGAGAAAGTCAACTCCACCTATTTTACATTGTTCATTGTAGTCTTGAATATTTTATTTCTCTTTATCTTCTTTTAGGTTGTCATTCTTTTTCCCTTCTTGATCCTTTACTAACTTTAATATATTTTCGAGCATAGACACCATGTCTTCGTTTTTGTGTTCCTTTTGTTCAACTGGTAAATTATCCTCGCTATAAATTGTATCTTCAACTGGTGGTAATTGTTCAGCTTGTTCTTTGACTTCTGGCTTTTCGTGAATTTCATCTAATAAATATGCCGGAATGAGATGACCATCAGGAGTAATGTATTTTTTATTCAGTCTTCTCGTCTCTTTATCAAAGAAGCTATACACAACTGGAATGACGAATAATGTTAAGAATGTACTACTTAATAACCCACCAATAACTGTAATACCCATCGGCTGATTCATTTCCGTACCTTCGCCAAGTCCGAGTGCTAACGGGAATAAACCTAATATAGTTGTTGTAGCTGTCATTAATATCGGACGCGTCCTAACCTTAACCGCCTCTACGATTGCATCATACGTTTTATAGCCATCACTCTTCTTCTGATTAATATAATCGATTAACACAATCGCATTATTTACAACAATACCAGCTAGTACAATCAAGCCAATAATCGCCATTAAACTTACAGGAACCCTTGTAACTGTTAAGCCAATGGATACCCCAATGACCATTAATGGAACGGTAAACATAATTACAAACGGATATTTTAATGATTCAAATTGAGCTGCCATGACTAAATAAACAAAAACAATCGCTAAAATAAACGCAAATACCATATCATCGATAGAAGACTCTAATAGGTCTCGATCCCCACCGAAGGTAATCTCGGTTTCATCATTTAAATCTAAATCAGCTATCTTTTCATCGACTTCGCTAGAAATTGCACCCAAATTGGTTGAATTAGCATATTTCAACGTAAATTGTACTGCATTTTGCTCATTGATCCTCTGTATGTTAACAGGACCTTCGCCAATTGTAATTTCAGCTACATCCGAAATAGGAATATATGAACCATCTGGCTTCTTCACTAACAGCGTTTTTAATTGATCGAGGTTAGATGTAATATCTTTATCATAGCTAACATGCACGTTGAATATTTCATTACTTTCATCGGTAATTCTAGTTGCATTTACTCCACGTGTCACATTGTTAACAGTCATAGCAATTTGAGCGGGTGCTAAGCCATTCGCAAATGCTTTTTCACGATCAACTGTCATTTGTACTTCTTCCACTGTATCACTTAAATCAGTTGTGAGCTCTGTTACATCATCTATCGTAAGAAGTTCGTCATAAATTTGTGTTACAGCATCTTCTAGTCGTTCCTTATCAATATCCTTCACACTAAAAGATAGTGTGTTTGGCGCAGAACCAGTAGTTGATTGCAAATTGAATGAAACTTCTGCTGTTGAGTTTGCTCTTTCGGCTTCTTTTTCAATCTCACGCTTCACATCGTCAACAAATTGGAATGTAGAACGCTCTCTATTATCAAAGTCCTTCATTTTCACAGAAATTTCAGCAATATTCCCTTGACTGGTACCTCTAAATGAATTTTCTTGTGTAGAGCCAAGCAAGCTGACATACACATCAACATCATCTTCATCTGCTAGCACGTTTTCTATTTGTTCAACTACTTTGTCTGTTTCAGTTAACGCTGTACCATTTTCCAACTCTACTGAAATAGTAAAGAAGCCTTCATCAGTTTTTGGTAAAAATTCCATCCCTACAGTTGTAATTCCATAGAGTCCAGATCCTAAAAATACAACAGCAATAATTAATACAACAGCTCTACGACGAAGAGCCCACTTAATTGAACGATCAAGACCTTTCATAAATGGAGAGTCTCGACGTACTTTCTCTTTATTTTCTTTTGGAGCTTTTAACATACGGCTTGCAAGCATCGGTACAACTGTTAATGCTACGACTAATGATGCAAACAAGCTAAATGCAATAGTCATTGCAAATTCAGTAAACAATTCACCAATAATTCCTGTAATAAAGACAACTGGAACAAACACTGCAATAGTTGTGAATGTTGAAGCTGTAATGGCACCTGCTACTTCTTTTACGCCATGAGAGGCTGCTTCTTTTGGGTCCTTCCCCATTGATAAATGCCGATATATGTTTTCAATAACAACTATCGAGTTATCTACTAACATCCCAATGCCTAGTGCAAGCCCACCTAGTGTCATGATGTTTAATGAAAAATCTGAGAAATACATGAGTACAAAAGTTAATATAACTGAATACGGTATTGCAACTCCAATAATAAACGGACTTTTTACATTACGAAGGAAGAAGAATAATACGACCATCGCAAATAGTCCACCTAGTATAAGTGTAGTAGATATATTATCAATCGCTACTTGTATAAAATCACCTTGATCAAATAAAATTTGGGCTTCTACATCCTCATATTTCTCTTTGCCAAGGATGTCATCAAGTTTATCCTTAAATGCCGCTGAAACAGAGGCTGTGTTTGCATCGGACTGCTGTAGTACGCTAACTAGTAAAGCTGGATCCTGATTTGAACGAGTGATTGTATCTTCGTTTTGTGGAGCAACTTTCACTTCACTTATATCACCAAGAGTAACTTTTTCTCCAGTTGTTGGATCTACTGTAATTGCTATTTCTTTCAGCATATCCACTGATATGATCGAGCTTATAACCCTAGTAGTCAGCTCCTTCCCATCAGTTAAAATCGTATCTCCAGGCAAAGAAATATTTTGTGCTTTCAACAGATCTACTATATCATTTTGAGTTAATGAATACTGTTGGAGTAAACCTTGGTCAAGTTCAACTTTAATTTCGTCTATCGTATTCCCAGATAAATTAACACTTGCAACGCCTTCTATTTTTGTTAATTCCTGAGATAGTCCATCTGCTAAACTTTGCAATTCTTTTTTATCATTAGCGTTTGCTGTGACAGACATTTGGATAATAGGAAACTGTGACGGATCAAACTTCATAAAGCTTGGTTTTCCTGCATCGTCTGGAAGTTGTGTCTGATCAATTCTACTACGTACTTCGTTTTCAATATCCTCAATAGAAGTCGTCCATGAAAATTCCATTAACGTTAAACTTGCACTTTCCTGTGATGTCGAAGTTAACGTCTTTAGCCCAGGTAGAGTTGAAAGATTAGTTTCAAGTGGTTTCGTTACTTTCTCAACAACTTCTGCTGGACTCGCACCAGGATATGATGCAACTACAACCGCGATTGGCGGCTTGATATCAGGTATTAATTTTAGTGGAATATTTAATAGTGAAACAAAGCCTAAAATAATGACTAGTAACATAGATACTAGTGTAAATACAGGCCTCCTAATGGAAAAATCACTTAATTTCATTTTTGCTCCCCTTCCGGTAATTTGATCTATTATTGTTTACCAATCATGAATAATTGTTGACTGTTTACTAGTCATTTCTTTGAATGTCTTAAGTGAAGATAAATCCGCCCTCGGTTTTGATAGTTCTATCTTCACTCCTTGTTTAATCAACTCTGCAATTAATTTTTCGGACCGAACTTTAAATTGACCCATCAGTCATCGCTCCCTTCAATTTTTACCTCCATCACGTGCATTTAATCACAAACACGAATAAAA
The DNA here is from genome assembly GCF_018588585.1 of Bacillus sp. SM2101. Lineage (NCBI taxonomy): Bacteria > Bacillati > Bacillota > Bacilli > Caryophanales > Bacillaceae > Bacillus > Bacillus sp. SM2101. The sequence goes on along the minus strand of NZ_JAEUFG010000008.1, from coordinate 88,659 downwards.
GCTTGCATACAAGAGGAAGTCACACATATTCAACTCCTAAAACACCAAAACTAATATATGTACTAGCTCACAAACAGTAAAAATTCATCCTTTTCACTTTACAATATGACTAATAAGTCACGGGTATATCATACAACAAATGACTAGTCGGTTCAAACATTAAGTACTGGTTAATTTTGTAATATATTGTTGTTATGTTAATTATGGTCTTTATGTAAACTTTGTTGCTGTTGTCTTCAAAGTAAACATTTGCTAAAAATAAATTTTAACAGCTTGAATTCGTTTTACAAGCGAAAAAGATGGAACGAACTCTAGTTGTGTAGGAGTTTACTTCTTAACGAAGAATAACAATCAATGTGAAAATAGTCACTAATTAAGAGAGGATCCGTATAAAACTAGTAATCCTGCTAACTTCCCTACTATAACATGAAAACAGTTGCTTAAAACTTTTACAAACGTAATATTAGTAAAGTTTACTAATAGGGATGAAATATTTTACACTTCGCTCCTTTCCACTCTGGTTTTTCCATTATTTTAATAATGATTTACATTCTCTACCAAGATAAAATTTATATGTAACAACATTTGTTTAGAAAGGAGCAAACAATGTTTCAATATACTAGAATCTTCTTAGCTTTTATACTCGTTCTGTTAAGTGTTCCTATGCAGACTGTTTTTGCTCAAGACAAACCTGTCTCTGCGTATCTTCCAACTGATTTGGAGGAAGATTATTGGGCTTACACTGAAATAAATCATTTTATACAAGCTGATATTATTAACGGTTATTTAAATAACCAAAATGATATGGAAATAAGACCTAATGACAATGTTACCCGTTCCCAATTTGTAAAAATACTCGTTAATGCAATGGGTCTACAAACTAGCCAACAAGGTAAAACGTATACTGATGTCACATCTGATGATTGGTTTTATGAATATGTAAATGTTGCAAGTAACCATGGCATTGTTAATGGGAAGGAAGATGGCAGCTTTGCACCGTATGAAAAAATTACAAGAGACCAACTAACAGCTATGATCGTACGAGCATTTGAAAATACAATATCTTTTGAACAAAGTGACGAACAATCGTTCACGGACGTTACAAATTCATACTGGGCGTATGAAGACATCGAAAAAGCAAGTTCACTAGGAATTGTTAAAGGGTATGATGATGAAACTTTCAAACCTAGGGATCATGCAACAAGAGCTCAAGCAGTAGTAATGATCTATAGATCATTAAATCAAGAGCTAGCAAATGTACCGACTAATGATGAACTTACCTCGTTTTTAAGATCATATATAGAGAATGAAAATGAATTATCGACAAACCAATCATTTGATGAATTAGAGCAATTATATATAAATGACTCGATCGGCTTTTATCAAGCTCAAGGAATAGCAGCAGTAGAGAGCTATAAATCCCTTGTTAAACAAATGAAAGAAGAAGTTGATGAATTTGCAATTAATGCGGACAACAATTTTTCTTTATTAGTAACAACATCAACTGATAGATACGTTACAGTACAAATCAAGGATTTAAACTATGAAATCAAGATTAAAAACAGCGATTTGGATTTAGATGTAACATCAACTAAAAATGCTGAAGGTAAGTACTATTTGAAAAAAGATATGCAAGAAGACACATGGAAAATCTACGCTTTTTCCCCAAGTGCTGAGTAAGATACGTACGACGAAATTCGGCTAGATACAAAGAGTTATCCTGCTTTTGTATTAGAGATGTGTTCAAGTAGGATAACTCTTTTCAAATACCTCAATTAAATATTCCTCATCATTTCTTTAGCCACCAATATTTTTCACGTTTACAAAAAATCATTATTTTGTTGTTTGTTATAAGTTTTGGAACAAATAGGAAGTATTGTGGTAAGATATTATCAGATCACTTTCTCTCAGTAATATTGATTAAATCGTATTTATAAGATGTTTTCGTATTAATCGTTGCTTTTCATAATATGAGCTAAATACAAATGCAACTATACGATCGGTGCACTTTTCCTTTTTATAAAACTATAAAAGTTATACATCAATTATTCTAATGTAAGTGAAAAAAGCAACATAGTTTACGAAAAGAACCTTTACTTTACTCACTTTCTATTTCTTACATGCGTATAATATTGTAAAAAAAGGTGGGAGGTTTATGTCTACTCTCGTATACGCCCATCGCGGAGCAAGTAAATTAGCTCCTGAAAACACGATGACTGCATTCTTAACTGCAGAAGAGCTTGGTGCAGATGGGATTGAACTTGATGTTCAATTATCAAAAGATAATATCCCTGTGATTATTCACGATGAAACATTAAACAGGACGACAAACGGCGTAGGTTACGTAAAAGACTACACTGCAAAAGAATTGGAAGAGTTAGATGCGGGGAGCTGGTTTACGCCTTTGCATATGGGTGAAAAAATTCCAACTTTAGATCACTTTCTAAGCTGGTTTTCAACTACAAAAATGCTATTAAACCTAGAATTAAAAAATTCCCTCATCGAATATAAAGGCATTGAACAAATCGTTTGTGACATGTTAAAGGCATACAAAGTAGATGACCGAACAGTCATTTCTTCATTTAATCATCATAGTATTAAAAATGTTATGAAGATTGACCCTCAGCTAGATACAGCGTTTTTAGTGTCATCTAGATTACAAAAAGCATGGGAAAGTGCAAAAAATGCTGGCACAAAGAGTATTCATGTCAAGCATAACCTTTTAAGCAAGCAATTTGTTGACGAATGTCGTAAAGAAAACATGACCCTTAGAACTTATACAGTCAATAGACCATTATCTATTCGTTTGTACTACAAATGGAAAGTTGATGGAATCATTACAGATGTTCCTAATACAGCTGTTAAAATTAGAAAAAAGATGTCCTCCTCCATTAAAAAGAGATTTCTTTTTTAATGGTTTTTTTTATGTTTACTACTATCCAGATCGGATTCGCTTTAATTGTAGTTTTTTAGAAAAAGAAAAAGCCATCTATAAAACTTGAGTTTGTCGTTTTTTACTTTTTGTATGCTTTCGCAAAGTGTTGCTTTTCGTTCTAAGATATAAGCACGTTACCTCTAGCGTACGTGTCATCTTTTCTACAATTATGATTATTAAGCCACTATCCATCGTACACAACTATCATTCTTGCTATTTTTTCTTCTGTACATCGATGACTAACATATAAAACCACTATTTATAGTTCAAATTTGTTAACAATAACAACAACATTTACGAAAAGAGCCACACAATCATCTTTCGTGTTATTTAATATATGAAATGATATACTATATTTAATTAAGTTGGTTAGGAGGCGTGTAGGATGGAGTCAGCTTTATTTTCTCCCCACATAATAAAAGGCGTTACTTTAAAAAATAGAATTGTAATGTCTCCAATGTGTATGTATTCATGTTTTGAGGAAGATGGGAAAGTAACAAATTGGCATCTAACTCATTATACTAGCCGAGCCGTTGGACAAGTGGGTTTAGTCATGATTGAAGCAACAGCAGTAAAGCCAGAAGGTAGGATATCTGCAAATGATTTAGGTATTTGGGATGCTGCTCACGTTGAAGGTCTCAAACAACTTACAAATCAAATACATAAAAATGGCTCACATGCAGCTATCCAACTCGCACATGCAGGCAGAAAGTCGCAAGTTGAAGGAGCTATATACGGACCATCACCAATTGCTTTTGATCATAAAAGTCGTGTGCCTATTGAAATGACCAAGGCCGACATTGATGATGTAATTCAAGCATTTGCTTTAGCAGCTCGCCGCTCTAAAGAGGCAGGATTTGATATTATTGAAATCCATTCTGCTCACGGCTATTTATTAAATGAGTTTCTCTCTCCACTAACTAATAAACGAACCGATGAGTATGGTGGAAATTTAGCAAATCGTTATCGTTTATTGAAAGAAGTAATTGATGCTGTCAAATCAGAATGGTCTGGACCATTATTTGTAAGAGTTTCAGCTAATGAATATGATAATCAGGGGAATTCTATTGAAAATTATGTTCAAATTGCTCAGATGATGAAAGGACAAGGCGTTGATTTAATTGATTGTAGCTCAGGCGCTGTAATTCCAACTAGATTCGATGTATTTCCTGGCTATCAAGTCTCTTATGCAGAAACCATTAAACGAAACGCTCATATCCAAACAGGTGCAGTTGGCTTAATTACAACTGGCATACAAGCTGAAGAAATTCTGAAAAATGGCCGCGCAGATTTAATTTTCATCGGACGTGAATTGTTGCGCAACCCATATTGGCCCAAAACAGCTGCCCAAGAATTAGGGGTAACAGTTGAAGGCCCTGGGCAGTACAGCCGTGCATGGTGATCTACCCTATAACATTTTCATTTACTACTTTTGTCCACATAGCTAGATCCTAATTTTGAGATTGGGATTATTAGAATTTCTGCATTAATCTTAACTTTAATGAGGGAACTATCGAATAGTCAACAGTTCCCTCATCGTATAATGATTTTTTAAATCTTTGCATGTATAATTAACACACTCGTAGTAATTGAGATTCATGATATTATATTAGTTTCATCATTCAACAGTCCTATCTAAATAACACGACTGTTGAACTCATTTCCTAATGCCTCTATTTAAATGATAGCCCATTTACGACTACCCAATAAATGTTCTTTCTTTTTCAACCACCCTTTACAAACCATGCGATTTCATAATCTCTAATGGAATTTTTATTATATTTATAAACTGTCAACAAGAAATTATACAATCCCAGTATGTTAAACCCTTAAAACAATAGTTGTGCCGCCACTGTTCCCTAGCCCTTTCCTCAACTTTCCTTTTCTCCAATAAGGTTATTGCTATTTGATTTTGTTATCAACATCTGAGAAAAGTGTGTTCCCTATTGGTTTTAATGTTACTATCTCATAAATAATTAAATTAGTAGTTATAGAGAATTCAAAATTAACCTTTTTATGATCGAATCGTAAATCACCGTTTAACAAAATAGAATGTAAGGTCTTTTGTATTTTAGATAAAGAATCAAGATTTAGTATTTTTGAATTAAATAATACAAATTGAACCTATATTTGTGTCATGATACATATTTGCTTTTAAACAATCAGTTCATTCATATAGTTGACATAAAACAAATTTAATCATATAATTATCTCGAATTAAGATATTTTTAATTAAAGATAATTTTACAGCCATTCTTTTGTGGAAGAAATTTAGAATCGCTGAAAACTGAATTGTTAACCAAAACTCTATTTAAAGGGGGTAAAAAGCATGCTCAATGCAATTGAAGCAAAAAAATTAGAATTCGAATAACCATAGAGTTATACTATATCCATTTATAACTTATTAATTTTCTATTTATTCTTACAAATATTACTGAATCTAATCATGCGAACCAATTTGTATTATAGGAGTGAAATAAATATGAGTGTAGAAAAGAAACGGTATACCGGGGCATCCATCGACGTTACATTTTCGAAAGAAAGATGTATTCATGCTGCGAAATGTGTTAGAGGGTTGCCCAAAGTTTTCAACCTTAAAAAAAGACCGTGGATTAATGCCGATGGCGAAACTGTGGATAAAATAGTTGAAGTAATCGAAAGGTGTCCAAGTGGTGCTTTAGAGTATATTAGAAAAGATGGAGGTAAACAAGAAACACCAGCTTATGAAACAACAATCGAAGCTGCATCCAATGGTCCTATCTATATAAAAGGGAACCTATCGATTAAACACAAAGAATCTACAATTAAATGTACACGAGCAACTCTTTGTGGATGTGGTTCTTCTAAAAATAGTCCATTCTGTGATAATAGCCATGTAAATGAAAATTAAAAACGTAAGTTGGACAACATAATTAAATGGGGTCAACTGAAAACCTATTGGAGAGCATGATGAAAAATATATTAAGAGGAGTCAATCGATTTTATATTGAAGATGAAGGTCAAATAATTGCAGAGATCACATTTGTAAACTCTGGTGCGGAGCGATTAATCATTGACCATACGTTCGTATCAAACCAACTACGTGGTGAGGGAGTTGGGGAAGCACTAGTAGATAAGGTAGTCAATCTAGCAAGAGAAGAAAACAAAAAAATTATCCCTTTATGTCCATTTGCTAAAAGTCAATTTGGTAAGAAGCCCGATTATAGGAATGTTCTTGCACACTAATCTTTAATCCTTATATTAATTGAATTAACACATCGTAATTTCTCATAGGGTGTGATTCCTACTAACTAACAATATTTAATATATTCAGTATGTAAAAATATGATTAGATTGAGAGTTGATGAGGATGGAAGAAAAAAAGGTAACGTGGCTAGAATTATTTTATGACCTAGTTTTTGTAGCGGCTATATCAACTGCAACACACGTACTTTTCCATGTAGAAGACGGTGTTATACACGCAGAATATTTTGTTAAATTTATCATTATGATGATACCCATTTGGTGGGCATGGGTAGGTCAAACTTTATTCATTAACCGTTTCGGAAAAGATTTTGTTCATCAACGGTTGTATATGATTGTACAAATGTTCTTTGTTCTAATTATGACTTCTAGCTTATCTGTTGATTTTGATACCTATTACGTACCATTCATGGTTGGATATATCGGATTAAGAGTACTGACAGCAATCCAATATATAATAGTACAACAGTATGAAACAATACATCATAAAAAGACTGCACAGTTTTTAGGTAAGTACTTTTGGATTGGAATTATCGTATCTTTTTCTTCTATTTTTTTCGATTCATGGATTAGATATGTCATATTTTATTTAGGTATATTTGTGGATATATTAGTTCCTATCTTCGGGAGAAAATATTTAGTTAAAGCACCTATTAACATCGGACATCTATTAGAACGCTTTGGACTTTTGACAATTATCTTGTTCGGTGAATTGATTATTAGCACCATTGTCGTCCTACAGCCTGAAAAAGGGAATTTCGAGTCGATCTCCTATGCTGTTATGTCATTTATAGTTATTATAGCGATGTGGTGGCAATATTTTGATAACATAGATAAAAAAATAGACAAATCGATTAAGTCTGCAGGTCAATTGATTGTATATGGACACCTTATTATATTCATTACGCTAAGTATGATTGCTGCTTCTATCAATATGATTTATTTGCACGATTTAAACTATTTGTTTATGATCGGATTATTATTCTTTGCTGTCATTCTTTACTTTTTTGCAACTACATTGGTTTTTCATATGTATAGGTATGAACATCACCGCTTAAAATATAATCATTTAGGGTTATTCATAGGTTTAATATCAATCTTTTTAATTATAGACATCATGTTTGTAGTACCAAGGCTCATTCTTATGATGCAAATAGCAATATTCTTTTTAGTGTATGCTAAAGTAACAACAACTTAAAAAGCGATCTAATGGAGGAAGAAACTAATGGACACACAAAAAGCAAAAATTTTAGGTTTTGCAGGTAGTTTACGAAAAGAATCCTATAATCGTGCTCTTCTCCAAGAAGCAATTAGGCTTTCGCCTCAACAAATGGAAATCAATATATTTGACTTGTCTGATATCCCTATGTTTAACGAAGACCTTGAAAAGAATGGAGACCCTTCCATTGTCACTAAATTTAAAAAGGCTATTCAAGAGTCCGACGGCTTACTCATTGTAACTCCAGAATATAATGGAGCCGTTCCTGGTGTGTTAAAAAATGCCCTAGATTGGGCTTCTAGAGGTGGAAAAGAAGCCCCTTTGTTAAAAAAACCAATTGCAATTATGGGTGGAACTCCAGGCCGAGCAGGTACTGCACAGGCTCAGGCTCAACTAAGACAAATCTTAACTTCAACTCGTTCGTTAGTTATGGTGGAACCACAAGTATTAATATCTGGAGTACACAACTTATTTAATGAACAGGGTGAATTAGTGGATGAGAGAACTAGTCAATATGTTGAAAGGCTCGTTCATTCTTTTGACAAATGGATAAAACATTTTCAGTAAACTTAAGGTCGTGAAAACATACTACATGATTAAAGAACACACGTATCAAAATGTCTATCTATTTTGATAATATAGTTTGTTTCACTCTTAGCCTTCAAATATTTTTAACCCCGTCCTAGTTTAAGTCGGGGTTAAAATAGTTGTTGTTTTATTTGTAGACTTCTTCAGATGATATCTTTACTCGGAATCTTAAATCTATTGCTATTATCACCAATTGGGTACTACGAGAAATGGCTTTATATGTTGGTCACTATTTTACACAAGTAAAGAATCCATGAAATCTAGTTGTGTACATGTTTATTTCCTAATACGAAAAACAACTATGATAGAAACAACCTAAGGAAGAGATACACTTTTTGAACATCCCCTATCCTGCTTTCTTTTTTACATTTATCGTTGTAACCCCTTCACTTTTTGATAGTATGTCAAAATCATTAGCAAATGTACGAAAAATCATCACACTAAGCTATCTATTCCCATTTTTTGGCTAGCATTAATATATTCTAAAAAAACATTATTATTCTAATGGAACGATAAATATCCCAATAAAAATTGAGATGATCCCAAATAAAAGAAGAATAAATTTTAGAAGCCATATTGGAATAACCTTTAAAATCCTTGATATTAAAAAAATAACAACCGTTTCGGATAGAGAAGCATTATAATATGTACTTGGACTAATGAATTCTTCATTTTTTTGTGAGTTCTTATTCATTTTATACCCTGTAATAAGAAAATGTAAGCCGAGTAAAATTACTAGAACTTTTAAAATAATTAACCAAATCACGTAGCTTACCTCTCCTGATTCTGCAATATCAATTAGTTATCTTTTAGTCATTCCCAAGTTTCGTGGATCCTTCCTATCGTTTTTACTTTTGACTAAGTAAAATCCCGTATTGTTTATCATACATAGCAGCCATGATTAAATTGGAGAGATATCATATAGCCAAAATGTTGCTTTCTAGGAATAAATTTTTAACTCTTAGGTATATATGATTAATAATTTTCACACTCAATGGTGTATCATTTTACAACCACTTTCGTATACAACTCCGCTCTACAAACAAATCAGGTGAATAAAAATTCCCACCTGATTCCTCAATATTCAAGTTTACGTATGTGTTATAGGATTAATTATTGCTTTTCGTACTATGGTAATACCACAAACTTAGCATTCGTAACATCTAATATAAGCAAACTTTGCTGTTCAAAAGCAGGTAAAATAGAAACAAAGTTTCCAACAAGATTTAAATTTATTTACGATGAAACCTTGTTCTATCGCCACTTATTTTTTTCCACTTTTTCCGCTCAGCTATTCTAGCCTTGTTGTCTGCTTTTCTTTCAAGATAAGCAAGCTCTTTTGTAATTTTTACAAAGCTTAGAAATCGGCTTTGCTCTAGTACACCTTGATCAATCGCGGATAACACTGCACAACCAGGTTCAGACTGATGCTTGCAATTTGTAAACCTACACTGCCCTGATAGTGCTTCTATGTCTTGAAAGCTTTGTGCCACACTATCCTCTGAATCCCACAATTGCAACTCTCTCATGCCTGGAGTATCTATGATAATACCTCCTGTTGTGAGTACGATTAGTTCTCGGTGTGTTGTCGTATGCCTACCTCGATCATCACCTTCACGCACTTGTTGAACAGCTTGAACATCTTTGCCGTATAGTTTATTAGATAGCGTAGATTTCCCAGCACCTGAGGAGCCTAGCAACGCAACTGTTTGACCGTCTGTTAAATATTGTTGCAGGCTTTCAATCCCTGTATCCTCTTTAGCACTAATGACATGGATCGGAACGCCAAATGCTATAGCTTCTACTTTAGCTACTTTTTCTTCAATGTCGGTACATAAATCACTTTTAGATAAAACAATGACGGGATTAGCGCCACTTTCCCATGTGAGCAAAATATACCTTTCTAATCTTCTTAAGTTGAAATCTTGATTTAACGCAGCTACTAAAAAGATAGAGTTTACATTTGATGCAACAATTTGCTCTTCAGTAACTTCTCCTGCACTTTTTCGTGAAAACTTACTTTGCCTTGGTAACACCGCATGAATTAAAGCTCTATCTTCATTTGGTTGTGTTGTAATTACGACCCAATCTCCAACAGCAGGAAAATCTTCTCTAGCTTGAGTATTGTAACGAAATTTTCCCGAAACCTCTCCTAATAGTTCTCCTTGCTCTGTAAATATTCGGTACATCCGCTTATGTTCTAATGCGACTCTTCCTACTGTGTATTCTGAGTTATCGTATGGTAAAAATGCTTCTTCAAATTGTTTATTCCATCCTAAAGTTAATAAATTCAATGTAATTCCTCCGATATGTTTGAATGTTTTTTTATTATTGTTAAAATTTTTGGTTGTCTTCTTTTGTCCAAAATCACAAAAAAACCATAGGCATACTACAGCCCATGGCTAAACATTCATATCATATCGTTTCTCACATTGAAAGCAAATTGAAACTTATATACCTATGTTTATGGGCTGTATTATGAAATATCCAGTTACGCTTTTAATTACAATTAATTTACTCATAATACAACCCTCCCCGTTCAAATAATGTATGTATAATATATCATTGCAAAATATAAATGTAAAGGTTTATTGTATAAATTTTCTTGTTATAGATTATTCTATACATAAATTAAGGAAACTCCTAATAGCTAAGGAGCTGTGAGCTTAAAATGTCGAAGAATAACGGTTATCATCCCATACAACACTCAAGTCGTCAGCCATTATTTAAACAAATATGGGAAGATCTCATATTTGCTCATTGGCCTGTATGTAAACGATCTTTACAAAAGATCATCCCGTATCCATTAAAACTAGATTGTTACGAAAAACAAGCATGGATAAGTATCGTATTTCTTTCGGTGAGTGGCATGTATGTTAATGGCATCCCATTTTTATCGTTGTTCAAACCTTTTCAACAAATCAATGTAAGGACCTATGTTACATATCAAGGAATCCGAGGCGTCTTTTTTCTAAAGATTCATGCATCCAATTTCATCGCAAGCCGTCTTGCTACTTTTTTTTACCATTTACCATATACTTATTCTATAATATCAACCGACAACGACCAAAATCGATACAGCTATATGTGCTCTCAAAAACAGCGTCAACTCTCACCACTACTTCATGCACATTTTACGATTGATGATGAAGAATTCACTCCTCACAATGAAGATTTTGCGAGCTTTTTAGTAAATCGTTATTGTTTGTTTATCGTCAACAAACATAATAACGTCTACCGTGGAGATCTTCTACACGAACCTTGGCTGCTCCGAAAAGGCACTTGCACTTCCTTTGACAGTTCTTCTTTTTTTGGTCAAAATCTTTCTATAATTAAAGAACAACCTATCGTTCATTATTCATCTAAGAAAGATGCTTTATTATGGAGGTTAGTTAATACCACTACCCTTTAACAGCTATGATGAAGCAAATATCACTTTATTAAAATGTAGCTCAGCTATTAATTTCTTTTAGTTTTGATAATATTTTTTCTCGCAATTCTAATGAGGAAAAGTAGGCAGGTTCAAGAATTTCTAATAATAACTCTTGCTTTTCTCGTGGGTTCTTCACATTTTTTTTTATTATGTGCCTACATTCATATAAAAAGTCTACATAATGACTATAGGTTTCATCGTATTGGTTCGTTAGTTCATCTCGAATTTTTTTTGCTAACTGAGGGCTAGCTCCATCAGTTGAAACTGAAATAGATAGTTTTCCTCTCCGTAATATACTAGGAACGGTAAAATTTCCTAAGTGAGGCTGATCTACAACATTTAATAGTGTGTGACAATTTGTAGCCTCAGCGACGGCTCTATTAACGATTTCGTTGTCGGTTGCTGCAATAACTACAAATGCATTATCTACATCACTAGGATCAAACGTTTTTTCTTTCCAAACCACCTGATGATTTGATACATAGGTTTTCATTGTTTCGTTTATATTTGGGCTTACAACGACTACATTAGCACCTGCGCCGATTAAGTGCTTAACTTTTCGAGATGCAACCTTACCACCACCAATAACTACTGCATTTCTGTTTTCCAGTTGAACTAAGATTGGAAAGCTACTCATCTTGTTTCTCCTTATAGCGTGTTATAACAATGCTTCTGTACGCTCTTTAATGATATCTCCTAAATATTTATGATAACCGAGATAATTGCATAAAATATATTCTTTTTCATTGGATGCTATGCTCTGAATTGTGTGCTCCATTGATTTCATTAGTATACCAGTAAACAACAAATATGGTAGTACAAGGACTTTGTTATATTGGGAATATATTGTTTGCTGTAACATATCATCAAAAGAAGGCTCTGCTGCTGCTAAAAAACAGGTATCAACTGAACCTGCTCCTGTTTGCTCAAGTAAGAGATTGGCAATCGTCCGTAAATCACGAGGAGCATCAGGATCACTACTACCTCTACCAACGAGCAAAATTAACGTATCTCCATCAATAATTGTTGTTTTCTCATGTAATCTTTCGAGCAAAATATCAATGATTTTGTCATGAACACCTATAGGTTGACCATATTTAATTACTATGTCAGGAAAATGAGTGCTAGCTTTTGCTAATTCGTTTGGTATATCTTTTTTTGCGTGGTGGGCGGTAAGTAACAAAATTGGCACAACAATAATTTCAGTAGCACCTCGCTCCACACAATTGTTAATTCCTTCAGCAATTGTTGGTGATGCTAGCTCTAAAAAACAATGTTCTTGAATGGGGATTGAAATTAGTTGCTTCATTTCGTTTATAAAAGAAACAGCTTGAAGTTTAGCTTCCTCAACCCTACTACCATGCCCTATATAGAGAATAGCTTTCACTTTCATCCCCTCCTCGTATTATTGTAAGTGAATAATAAAAGTACGAATATGTATACATGTACCCAATTCGTTGAATCGCATCTTTTCTGAAATTTAACAGTGGGTTAGGATATTTTAATACAATACAACAAAACGAAAACACCCTAAAAATATTATAGTTTATACTAAGGCTTTTTCATATTGCTTGTTGCTATTGATAGTAAGAAATAAAACAATATTTCTTGGCATCTTTCTCATTTTAAAAAAGGCCTGCGTTTAGAAACCATATAAAAACAAAGTTTACGAAAGGCTGCTTTCAATGATTGTTGCTTTTCGTTCTAAGTATTAAGCACGTATACATCTAGCCTTCGGGACATCTTTTCTACAATTTACATTTATTGAGTTCTCATAAAACTCATCATACTATCCATTACTAATATAAATAACAACATATTTTACTAAAAGAGTCTATGCTAAAACAAAACCACTTCCATTGCGGATAATCTTCTTTTCATATAGTGTGATATCATCTATATCAGGCATACTTAAAAAATGCTTTTCTAACTCTATTTCTACATAACGAAACGCTTCATCATCGCTTTTTGATGCAATGACTACGTCTACAATCTCTTCATTTATTTTCACTTCAAATTTGTACAAATTCACTTTAATCACCTACTAAGTTAAATACGTAGTGGAAAAGTCAGGGTGACTATCCATCTTGATTTTGATCGATAATGAGATGAGCTTGCTATTCATTAACTCTCTCTATAACAATATGCATGTAAATAATGACTCACATGAAGGTGTAGTACCTTCATGTGAGAATTTGTTCATTATCCTTTGTGTTTAAGTTAGATGTATTTCATTGACCATAGCTTTTTCGTATAAAGAATTAAATACTTATAAAACAAGTATTTGTGACACCTTTTCTCATTTAATATAAGGTTACTTGCAAAAATTATTAATTACTGTTCAAAAAAGTCTCAATAACAACAAGGTTTACGAAAGGCTTACATGTTATATTTGTGCTAAAATTTGGTCTAGTTCGTTTTGAAGCGGTTCAATCCCTACACGACCAACAAAGTCATAGAATGATTCTTTCTCTACTTTATTCTCCTTGAAATAGCTTAGGAAATCTTTTAATACTGGGCCTAAATTGTCCGCATCAACTTTTCCCTTTAATTTTTCATTAAATTTCCCATCATTATTCAGTGTACCACCAACATAGATTTCAAAAGCCTCTACCATACCTTTTTCTTTTGTTTTCATTTTCACACCTTGTAAACCAATATCTGCAATTTGACGTTGACCACAAGAATTTGGACAGCCAACCATATGAAGGCGTACAGGATGATCAATTGCAATTTCTTCATCTAAATATTCAGCAATACTTCGCATTCTTTCTTTTGTTTCTACAAGTGCTAAATTACAATATTCAATACCTGTACATGAGACAGAATATGCAATAAAGTTCCTAGGATTGATTGAAATTCTAGTAAAGATTTGTTCCTTTAACAATACATCTACCTGTTCATCTGGAATATTTGGAATGATCAAGTTTTGAGAATTACAAGTGCGGATTTCACCATTTCCGTATGCTTTTGATATCCGAGCAAGCTCAAAAACCTCGTCAGCAGTTAGCCTTCCTACAGGCACGTTAAAGCCAACATAACTTAATCCCTCTTGTTTTTGTTTGTGTACTCCATAAAAATAACCTGCATTCCATTCCTTCAATTCATTTTTACCTTTTGAAAGTAATGGTCCAGTCAGTTCTTCTAATTTTTCTTTGAATTTCTCTACTCCCCAGTCAGCAACTAAAAATTTCAACCGTGCTAAATGGCGCTTTTCACGATAACCGTAATCTCGAAATAAAGTTGTGATTGCTATTGCTGTCTCCTTGAGTTTTTCAGGAAGTATGAATACATCAAGTTCTTGTGCTAAAAACGGACGTGCTGAAAGCCCTCCACCTACTTTAATATGGAATCCAGCAACTTGTTTTCCGTCAATTTCTTTTGTTGCTGGAATAAATGCTAAACAATTTATTTCTGCATGCCCCGCATTATGGACATTTGCACTTATTGACATTTTATACTTTCTAGGAAGGTTTGAGAAATCTTCATTATGCTGGAAAAATTCATATACTTCTTTAACAATAGGTTCTGTATCAAACAGTTCACTTCCATCAATTCCTGCAAGCGGGTTACCAACTATCGTACGAGTAATATCTCCACAAGCCCCAACTGAAGACAAACCAACGCTTTCTAAGCGTTTGAAAATATCTGGAATTTGTTCAATTGTTAGCCAATGGAACTGTACAGCTTGACGTGTTGTTATGTCAAAAACACCTCTACCATAATCTTTACTAATCCCAGCTAATACATTAGCTTGATCATAAGTCAAAATTCCAGAAGGAACATTAACCCTCATCATAAAATATCCATCTTCTTTAGGCTTTTGTAAGTATAAGCCTGCCCACTTAAAGTAATCCCATTGATCTTTTGGGATAGATTGAAAACCATTTTTCGCATAATGTGGAATATCGTTTAATATTTCTAACCCATCTTTTTGTAACTTCTGTTTTTCATTTTTGTTTAATTTTTCATTGTTTTCCCATGTTTTCACATATGCCATTTAGCACCCTCCTTAACTCCCTTATAACGTATTATAGCTCATGTTCAATAAATATCGAAAAATAACTGTTGTGCAGTGTACCCTCTCTACTTTCATCCCATGACTATATTCGTTAATTAAATATAAGTATGGAGTTTCCTTCAATAACATCATTGAACGTATGAAACTCTGAAGGAAACTTTTTTATATAATCTATTATTGTATATATATAGTAACTAATGCAAAATTATTTACGAAAGAAACCATATTATTTTACTATTGATTTTTCTTTTAAATAATTTATTACCTGTTCAACAGATTGCTCTATTGACAGTTTGTTGCTTTCAATAATCAATTCAGGTTGTTCAGGAGGCTCATATGGTGAGCTAATGCCTGTGAATTCAGGAATTTCACCTTTCCGTGCCTTGTCATATAACCCCTTTGGATCACGTGTTTCACATACTTCAAGTGGACACTTTACGTATACTTCGATGAACTCATGATTAGAAAAAAGCTCTCTTACGCTATTACGGTCTTCTCTAAACGGTGAAATAAAAGCTGTCAAAACAATTTGACCACTATCTGTAAATAGCTTAGATACCTCTCCAATACGCCGTATGTTCTCTTTACGATCATTTTCACTAAAGCCAAGGTCTTTGTTCAAACCATGACGTATGTTATCACCGTCTAAAACATAAGTTCTAACGCTGGTTTCATGAAGTTTAACTTCAACTGCATTCGCAAGCGTTGACTTTCCAGATCCAGAAAGTCCGGTAAACCATAACACACAACTTTTATGATTATTTAAGCTGTTTCGATCTTTCCTAGTAATTGTTGTTTCGTGCCATACGATGTTTTTAGATGATGACATGGACACCTCTCCTATATTACTTAATATATAATAATACAAGACTGCTTTCGCATTAATTGTTACTTTTCATTCAAAGATATAAGCACGTATACACCTAGTGTTGGTGGCACTTAGATAATTATGGAGCACCATCTATAAATAGCAACAAAGTTTACCAAAAGAGCCTGATCCAAAAATGTTATATTTTTAATAATGGGGCTGCCTAATAAGATTTTTTAACTCCCTTAATAGACGCCCCTATTAAATATCTCGTCACTTCTACTCAAAGTTGTCAACACGGAACATTATGAGTGGACTGATGTTTTTTTCAATCCTTTAATAAGTACCTCCGCAACCTCTGGTCGAGTAAATTCTTCTGGAGGAACCTCCCCATTTCTTAACATTTCTCTTACTTTCGTACCACTTAAATGAAGATGATCTTCAGAACTGCTAGGTGTTGTTTTCGAAGTAGCCATCGTTTTCGTCTTTTTGCAATAAAACGCATGTTCAAATTTTAAAATTTCGATGCCTATTTCTTCTTTAGAAAATTGATCAAAAATCTTTTGTGCGTCATAAGTTCCATAGTAATCTCCTACACCTGCATGATCACGGCCAACGATAAAATGAGTACACCCATAGTTTTTTCGAACTAGAGCATGGAAAATTGCTTCTCTAGGACCAGCATAGCGCATCGCGGCTGGAAATACTGCTAAAAAGACTCTTTCCTTAGGGTAATAGTGCTTAAGTAGCACTTCATAGCTTTCCATTCTCACATCTGCTGGAACGTCATCAGACTTTGTTTCTCCTACAAGAGGATTAAGTAAAAGACCGTCAACAATTTCTAGTGCACTTTTTTGAATATACTCATGTGCACGATGAACAGGGTTACGAGTCTGAAATCCTACCACTGTTTTCCACTGCTTTTGTTTAAATATTTCTCTTGTTTCTCGAGGATCAAGATAGTACTCATTAAATCTATCCTTCTTTGGACGCTCAACTAAATATATAGGACCAGCAACATATACATTAGGACGATCAAATAATTTTTTTACACCAGGATGTGATAAATCTGTCGTTTGAAATACGTGCTGAGCTTCTACTTCTTTATCTGGTGTATAGACCTCAGTTATTGTAATGACTCCATAAACAGTGCCATCTTTAACAAGTTTTGCTTTTTCGCCTACAATTAGTTTTGAAGCTTTATCCGCGGAAACTGGTAGTGTAATAGGGATACTCCATGGTGCACCTGAATTTAAGCGCATATCATGCACAACTGAAGTATAATCTTTATAGCCTAAGAAGCCTTCTAGTGGGCTATAGCCCCCTGTTGCAATCAATTCTAAATCACTTAAAGCCATTAAATCTAACTCAATTTCTGTTGTAATGTCGTTCACTGAATAAGGAGAGTTAAGGCGTTGAATCAATTCTCCCCCATGTGGTTTCAAACTCATAAGTTACCTCCGTTTTAAGTTATCTTATCTTTTTAGTCGGAATTAAAGCACTAAATACCTCCGCCGTCTTCATGATATGACCGTCTGTCTTCTTGTGTATACCTCATTAACTTCAACAAGCCATACGATGCAAAAGCAGCACTCATCATCGCACTTACAACATATAAATCTACTTGAATAAATAATTTGATAAATCCATAAGATACTGCTAACGCAAATACTGGTGAAACAATCCAAACTAGGAGAAGTTTTTTAATTAATCGTTTCTTTAAGAGGCCTCTACCTTGCTCAGCAATACCAATTCCTATTATGCCCGAAGTGGTTACCTGTGTCATCGGTACTGGAAGCCCGAAAATTGATGCGATAAATACAAGACCTGCTCCCGTACCTGATACTACACTCCCTTGTAATAACGATAATCTTACGATTTTCTTGCCATTCGTTTCAATGACTCTTCTACCTAAAACGATTGCTCCAATTCCGATAAACAAACCACCTAGGATGATACCAGGTTGCAAGGGGATCAGCTCTGCTCCTACAAGTGGTCCAATTGCATTAGCAACATTGTTCATTCCTGCAGAAAAAGCTTCAAGAAAACCTGTCACCACAACTAGTACTGCTAATATAGTCTTCCACTTTTTTGACTGTAGGAAACCTTGTTTACTTTCTACCCTCTTAACTAACTTGCCAAATAAAAACGTAATTGTAAATGAAACTAGCGGTGTGATAATCCAAAACAGCATAATAATAATTAAAGTATCAAACATAAGTGCTTTAAAAGCTAAACCTACTCCAACTACCGCTCCGACAGTCACTTCACTCGTTGATAAAGGAATACCTAAAATATTGGCAATGAATAAAGAAATTGTAGCTGCTGCAAGAATGCTAATTGCTATATGAACATTAATGATTGACGCTGGAACAATTTCAGTCCCTATGGTTTTAACAACTTCTCCTCCACCTAATGCAGCACCTAAAAAAACACCTATGCCACTAATAACAAGTGCAATGTTCTTTTTGGAAATGACACCAGATCCGTACGCAACTCCCATGGAGGCAGCTGCTCCACTAGCACCAATATTTAATGCGAATAAAATAGCCACAACAAATGCGGTTATTGTAAATATCATCTACTCTTCTTCCTAACCTGATTGATGTAATCCGCATTCTGTTTTAGAGCTATTCGCCCAACGTCCAGCTCGGGAATCTTTATCATCACCAGTTGGTAACGTACAATACTCACACCCGATACTTGGATAGCCTTGATCGTGTAAGCGATTGTACGGCAAATTAAAGAACCGGATATAATTCCAAATATCTTCCCAACTCCAATGGATGAGTGGACATATTTTAATAGACTGAAACTTATCATCTTTATTGATGAAATTAGTCTGGCTTCTCGATTGAGATTGCTCTCTTCTTAGTCCAGATATCCATGCTAAATTACCTTTTAATGCTTTTTGCAGTGGTAATATTTTTCTAATATTACAGCATTGATTAGGGTTTGTTTTCCAAAGCTCATCACCATGTTGTTCTGCCTGCTCTTTAAGAGTTAGCTCTGGCTTTTGAAGCATAATTTGTAAGGTAGGATATTTTTCTTTCACTCTGTCAATTAACTCATAAGTTTCTTTAAAATGTACATCGGTATCAAGAAAAACGATTTTAGCTGTCTTATTAACTTTATTAATGAGATCAATAAGAACCATTCCTTCTGCCCCGAAGCTACAAGCATAAACAATCTCATCTTTATATTCTTTATAAGCCCATTTCAACACATCTAAACTTTCTTTAAACTGCGCTTGAATATCTGTTGATAGTTGATCTGACCAGCTATCATACGTTATTGAAGCCATGTTCTCCCCCCTTTATTTAATGCCACAAATGGATGTTCGTTTAAATACATTTTACTTCTCATTTCACCTTTCCAAGAAAAGATTACCATTATGAATAATCGACTTTAAGAATATTTCCAACCAAACAAGTAGGAATACAATGATTAGTATTTGTTTTAGTTTATAAAATTCTGATAAGAAAATCAATCAAATATTTTTTTTCGGATAAAATTAGGTCTTATTCCTATACAAAAAACTCATATTTTATTGAATAGACTGCGTATTCAAGCTAACAATATATAGTGTTAAATATTTAATTTATTAAAATTTTTATATTATAATTAATTCTTATTGATAATTATTATAATCTGTAATATAATATAATTATTCTAATTTAGGAGGATTCATTTATGACAAACACTACACTTATTCAATCCCTTAACCAACAACTAGCAAACTGGAACGTATTGTATACGAAGCTTCATAATTACCATTGGTATGTTACTGGAGCTGATTTCTTTACTCTACATGCTAAGTTTGAGGAATTTTACGACGAGGCAGCTACTTATATTGATGAAATCGCTGAAAGAATTCTAACTATCGAAGGACAACCTATTGCATCGTTAGCTGACTATTTAAAACACACTTCAATCGAAGAAGCAACGAACAAAGAAACACCAAAAGATATGGTTGGAGCCATTGCCGAAGACTTTTTTAAAGTGATCCACGAATCCAAACTATTAATTGAACAAGCAGAAGATGCTAATGACCAACCTACTGCGGATATGTTTATCGGCATTAAAAACTCATTAGAAAAGCATGTGTGGATGTTAAAAGCATACTTAAAATAAGATAAGTCGAGTGTTCACTAAGGTCAAATAATAATGAACATTTTATAGAATAAAAAATAGCACCATGAACAGGTGCTATTTTTTCTATTTAATAGGGTTGGTAGCCTAAAAAAACATTTTAATTATTATTGAAATAACCCGCGATATAGTCTGGTACATTTGCATCACTATAACTACCTATAAAAGAATAATCACCATATATTGATTGAAAATACACGATATATTTTACCTCAATGTTTCTTTCAGAATAGCTATAGAGCCTCTGATAGCTACGTAAACTATCTAATACTTGCTGATCATTTGAGACTTTGAGCATTTTTCTTGATGGACCCTCAAATAAAGCTTTTATATTATCGGTATCACGCCAACTTCTATCCTTTACCAATTTTTTCTCATCATTCTCCAATTCAATAACCTTCATAGTTGAAATCTCTGCTGGAAGAAATGTTGCGTATTGCATATAATCATTTTGTTCTAACCATGAAACTAGTTTTTCGTATGAAAAGTCCCAATTAACATGAAACGATGTTTCTCTTTCCATTCCTCGTCCACGATTCACAAACAATGGTGAGTTATTACCTAACCTAATAGTTACTCGTCCACCATTACCTTTACCATCCATCATGTCCTCATATGATTGATCTATTATATCTTCACGTATTAACTCTAACAATTCCTCTAACTTCACTGTATCGTCTATCACTTTTTCTTTACCAAATCTATCACCATGAGAGATTTTGATATTCTCAATATGTTTAGCATTTATTGCAAATATTTCATTTTCCCTGATTTTCTTATGTTCAGTAGATTCATAAATTGGTTTAAAAAACACCTCATACATACCATCTATTGGGATGTCATAAGATCTTATAAACTTCTTACCGTTCGTTAGTTCATAAACAACATGCATATTTATTACTTCTTTGTTGTTATTTTTCCCATTATCCTTTATTAATTGTTGGTGAAAGTTATATACGTTTATGATATTTTTACTTTCAGCATATTCAAAGCGTTTAATGTCTTCATCTTCGTTTAAATAAGAATATATTCTATTGTCAAAATAAACCTTTTCAATTTCATTAATGTTTGGCATTTTTTCTTCAAAGCCAATGATATCAAAATTGATTACAGAAATGAGCAAAACCATCGTTGCCGTAAACACAGCATAACCTTTATTAATGGGAACGATTCTCCATGTTTTTTGTAAAGTCATTTCAGCCACACAATACCCGATTATCGAACCAATAACATACCCTGCGAATGTCCAAGAAAAACTTTGTTGATATGTCCAAAGGTAGACACCCCCCACAAGCATCGTACAAAAGGTTACCCCATATTTGAATACAGGCTGTAAAATGCTAAAGGTTACAGCTTGGGTAGCAGTTTCTGACCCTCTCTTCTTATAAATCAATATTGAGAATAGATAAATAAAAGCCATTACAATGACATACCCGGTTACTTCTGTGTAAGTAAATAACCCTACAGGTTCATTGCTGTATCCAAAAAATCTATTATACCAGCTTGTGAGGGGAGATAGCTTTTCAATTCCAACATTCAAATAATATTCATAGTTAAATCCATATAGTAAAACACCAAGATTCATCGATATTAAAACCGTTATCCCATATGGAAACAACAAGAAAATATATGTTAAAATCCCATGGGCTACAGACAGCCCTGTAAACATCCCCACAAATACACTTATAATAAAGATAAACAATGTAAATAAAACAATGCTTCCTGACCAACTGAATATATCAATAAGTGATATATATGCATCCAGCTGCAAAGTTGACCTTAAGACTACTGCGATGCAAGCAGTAAGGATAACTGGTAATACAAGATTGATTGCACCAAATATCATATGATGGTGAAAAATCGTTGTACGTTTTATCGGCATGCTATGAATAAAATCAACAGACCTTTTCGTTTGTAAATAACGGAATAAAAAGATTGCTAGAACAACTGGCACAGTAATAATAATTATATATTGTACATCTGAAAAGAGATCAAAATCCTGATTAATAAAACCTTTATTTAACTCATTATGAAAATCAATAATAGATAATGGGACAGTAAGCAGTAATAACATAAAATAGATTGCGCCGACCCATAGCACACTCCTCACATCTTGAACGAAGATGCCTCCTTTAAACCAGGATGTCATCGATCGCATAGCCTACATCCCCCATTTCATAAATAAATATCTCTTCCAACGTGAGTGGTAAAACATCAAATATAACGGGCTGATATCGTAAGAAACTTGTTCTTATATCCTGTTCATGCCCTCTAACGATACAAATAATAACACTGCCGCGTTCTTCTTTAAATAACATATCTACCTCGTTGAACAAATTCATAGGGATATTATTACTAAATGCAATTTGTATTTTGTGTACATCTGATTTTATCGCATCAATTTCCTTTTGCATGATGAGTTGTCCTTCATGTAAAATACCAATTTGATCACAGATCCCTTCTACTTCTTGGAGATTATGAGAAGAGATTAAAACCGTCATCTCCCTTTCCGCAACATCTTGAATTAACAAGTCTTTTATCCTTTTCCGCATAACTGGGTCAAGCCCATCAAGCGGTTCGTCCAAGATTAATACGTCAGGCATTGTTGATAATGCTAACCAAAAAGCAACTTGACGTTGCATCCCTTTAGAAAAGCGATGTATTTTATTTCGAGGATCAAGCCCAAATATACGTTGAAGTTCTTTAAATCTTTCTTCATTCCATGAATGATATATGCTTTTATAGTACTTCGCCATTTGCAAAATTGAATAATGCGAGAAAAAGTAGACAACATCTGGAATAAAAATGATGTTTTGCTTTAACCGTTCGTTTTCAAAAACTTGTTCATCATTAATTAGCACTTCTCCACTATGCTGTTTATAAATCCCTGCAAGCAATTTCAATAGAGTTGTCTTCCCAGCACCATTAGATCCTAGTAGTCCAAATATCGACCCTTTATTAATTTGTAGATTGACAGAGTTCAACGCCTTTTGACCATCAAAATGTTTACTAACATTATTTAGTTGTATCATAGCGTTCTCCTCCTTTGACCACTTTTTCTACTTCATTAATTAGCTGTATACTTTGCTCTTTTGTCATACCTAAATAAAACGCTTCTAATAGTAATTTCTTGATTTCTTCCATCATCTTTTCGAGCTTCTCTTGATTAGGGAGTTGTGGCGATGGTGTAACGAAGCTACCTCTTCCTTTCACAGAATAAATATATCCCTGATGTTCAAGTTCACGATACGCTTTTTGAATCGTATTAGGATTAATCGTTAATTGTTTTGCTAATGCCCGAACGGATGGCAGTTGCTCATCGGGCTTAAGCACTTCATTAATAATCAATTGTTTAATATTATCAACTAATTGCTCATAAATTGGCTGTCTACTTCGGAGATCCAAATTAAACATTGCTTCCCTCCCCCTGTACCATCTGTATTACAACCTATAATACAGATTGATTATATAAAACTGCATTTCATTTGTAAAGGACAAACTTAGCTGTTTTTTACGAGTGTGGATTGGTGAATATCACTAATAGGGGGGTGTCCAATTGTGCTGAATTAGTTTTACTAATCCAAACCTGTTGTAGCTTTAGTAAAAAGTTTGATCAAAAGGCTTCAAAACTCCATGATTACTAATAAAAAGAAGCCATTTTATCAAAACGGCTTCTTCTTCTAAAAAATTTTAATTGTTCAAAAAGGAATTACTTAATTTCATTCCCTTTGGAACTTGATCACTTTACTTCTAAACGTAAAAAATGTGCTCCAATTATTGTTTAAAAACCTCACCTAACTAATAATAAGAAGAATTTTCAAAGTAAACTGAAATCAGCTATTAAATATAATGGGTATATCATTAGTCCATCTCCTCCAAATCATGTGATCAAACCCTTCACCCCAATAGTCCTTCATTAAATAATCAGGCTCTCCAAATTTTTTCTTCCATACCTTTTGTGCATTTGTATATCCACTATCCAGACAAAATTCCTTTATTCCTCTATTTAGTAAGGTCAAAAACATCACATTTAATAGTAAAGTCCCAATACCTCGATGTTGAAAATCTGGATGTACAAATACAGTACCTACCTCATACAACTCTTTCAATATACTACCCGTGCAACTATTAATCAGTTCACTAGCTGGACCATATTCAATTGTACCGATAATTTTATTATCATTTTTATCTGAAGCTATTAAAAAATATCGATTCCTCCCATTGCTATCAAAGTCACATTTCAAGTATTGTTTCTTGTTTTCAATTTCATTCTCTATCTCTTCAAACAGTTCCGATAAACCTTCTCTTGCATAGGTATCCTTTATGACTGTACTAAAAAATTGATTTAGCTCGATTTTATCCCCACTTCGTGGTCTTCTTATCTCAATATTAAGCACTACAAAATCACCCCTTAACTAACCTACTATATTGCTTAATTTCAATTATTTCGAAGTTAATAATTTACTCAAATACGTAAAAAAAAATAGAAAAAGTATCAAAAAAAATTCCAAAACGACTTCATCCTTCTGAATCAGAGCCAGCCTTTTATTATTCTGGGTAGTAAATTGTCATACTTAATCGAGCTAAAATATCCCCTGTGTTGTAATATGAATGTGGTCTATCAGCCTTAAATTTAATTGAATCACCATTTTTCAATTTATAGTTCGCCCCATTTATGCTTACAAGGACTTCTCCGTCAAAAACAGTAATATATTCCTCGGTTCCATCCTTGTGTCCATGAGAATCTAATTTCCCCTCTGGTTCTATTTCAATTGAGTATAATTCAAACTGCTTATCTTCTGAAAATGGAAATGTAGGAAAAACTCTGTACCTTCCATTATCGTCTGATACAGCTTGGACCTCACTTCGTAACACAATTTTAGCTTCAGGTTCAGGAACATTTATTAGTGATGTAAAAGAAACTTTTAACCCATTCGCAATTTTCCAAATGGTGGTTATCGTTGGACTTGATTCTCCTCTTTCAATTTGACCAATCATGGCTTTACTGACACCACTTAGGTCAGAAGCCTTTTCTAAGCTTAGTTTTTGCTTTTCTCGTATGGCCTTCAGATTTCTGCCTAATATTTTCTGAATCTCTTCCATTATATCACCTCATTAAAATTTACATTATAACGCACATTTTGTATAATATAACATATAAGTATAGTATATTGTACTTTAATACACTATAACATACGTTTAGAGGGGGATCCTACTTATGCCTTTATTACCATTTCTTTTGTTTGTTTTGATCAGTAGCTTCACACCAGGACCCAATAATTTTATGGCTATGACATTTGCCACTAAATATGGACTAAAGAAAACACTCAAATTTTGTATAGGGGTTGGTTTAGGTTTTTTTACACTTATATTACTATGCAGTATTTTTAACCACTTGCTTATAAAAATTATGCCCAGCATTAAAACACCCTTAACCATATTGGGTATCAGTTACATGTTATATCTAGCATTTAAAACTATTAAAGACAATGGAACGGATGATAAAAAGAATAATAGTAATGAAAAAAAGAATCTATTTGTCATTGGTTTCTTAGTTCAGTTTATAAATCCAAAAGGGATTCTATATGGAGTTACAGTAGTGTCTTCATTTATTCATCCTTATTACAATTCATACATTATTTACTTTATTTATGCCTTATTTTTAGGATTTGTTGGTATTGTAAGTTCATCTAGCTGGAGTTTATTCGGGACTATCTTTCAGAAGTTTTTAGATAAATATAGGAGTCTATTTAACATTATTATGGCTTTATTATTGGTTTATAGTGCCATCTCCATTATTATCCATTGAGGATATTAGCAAGACTACAGAATTTATTAAACTCTTAAACATTTATTACTACATTGAAAACCAGCTAGTTCACACTTGTATGTTACATATTGGGTATTGAGCTGGCATGTTATTATTCTTGCGATTTTGACCCAAAAATTCGTTTAATCGATAACACTAGTTAACATATTATTATTACATCTCATACAATTAAAAAGAGAACTTTTAACTAGTCCTCTTCTTAAAGTTTGAGTAAGGATTATAAAAGTAATTACAATCCATAAAAATATGCTTATAAACTCTCATACTTTCATAAAATATTTTGCTGTATTTCTTTTACCCCTTTTAATTTGATAAGATAAATAGTGGATAATTCCATTCTAGTTAAGCTCTAACTTTTTCTTTATACCATTTGGCTTGAATGTTAAACAATTCTGTATACTCCCCGTTCAGTAACATTAATTCTTCATGATTTCCTTGCTCAACAAGTTCACCATTTTTTATTACTAATATGACATCTGCGTTTACACAACTCCCAAGTCGATGGGTTACAAATATGGAAGTTTTTCCAAAAGAGATATCTAAAAAGTCTTCAATAATTTTCGCTTCACTAATCGGATCTAAAGCAGCAGTTGGTTCATCTAGAATAATTATCGGACTATCTTTAAATAATGCCCTACTCAATGAAATTTTTTGCCATTCCCCACCTGAAAGTTCTCTTCCAAATAACGTTGCTCCGATATTATCATTAATATTTAAGTCGTACTTATGTAATAATTGTTCAGTTCCAGATACTTCTAAAACTTCATCAACCTTTTGCAGTATTTTACTATTTACTTGTTTATCTAAAGTTATATTTTCAAGTATTGACATTTCATATTTCACAAAATCTTGAAAGATTGTACTGAAGAATTTTTCTCTTGTCTGTTGAGTAATAGGTTCATCATTTATATGTACTTCACCATTCTTTGTTGAATATAATCCTGTTAGACATTTAACTAATGTGCTTTTTCCTGAGCCATTTCTACCTACGATCGCTACTTTTTCACCAGGTTTTATTTCGAATGAGATATTTTTTAATACAGGGTGCTCATGATGAGGGTATGAAAATGATATATCCTTTACTTTAATGCTTCTAAAATCATCATTATGAGATCCATCTATGTCTTGTGTTAATTTTTCGTTTGGAACTATCCTTTTAAATTCATAGTAATCGTTTATTGATAAAACATCTCTAAAAATCGCACCCAATGATGATGCAATTTGATGACTAATATTTATAGAATTTGTAAGGAGTTGGGAAAGCGCAACAAACTTCCCAATCGTAATTTTTTTAGTTAAGACATAGAAAACTAATAAACTTAAAAATATTAAGTTTAAAGTGAAATGTAATAAACTAACGCTTAGTAATTTATTGTTATTTTTTTTTTCCAATTCATATTGATCATTACCCAATTGCCAAAATAGACCTTTCCATTTAGAAAGAATGTATGAACTATGGTTAAACATTCTAAATTCTTTTGCAACTTCTTTGGACTTAAAAAGAGATTCTATATATTCAATTTTTCTTCTATTTAATATTTGTTGAATAAATTGATCATAATTTGTTGTAGATGTATAAAAATTTACCCATATTAAAACTATTACGATTAAAAATAAAAAAAGGGATATTGTCCAATGCACAGAGTATAAGGTTATGATAAAGGTTATAAAGGTTATTGTTGATTGTATAAAGGAGAGAACTTCTTGCAAATAACTACAGGACTTTTTACCAATTTCCATTGTTGATTTTTCTAATGAATTATAATAATTTACATCGTCATAATAGATTAATGGAATTTTTGAACTCATAGTAAAAATCTCATTATTAAAGTGATACTCCATCTTCTGAAACATACGGAAGTTCATTATCTTCTCTACATGGTTGATAATTTGTAGAATAACAAAATATAAAAACTGTAAAATAATATAATAAAAGGGTGAAAATAAAAATGTTGAACTATCTATACTAGCCATTAATGAATTAATCGTCTTTTCTGTTAATAAAATATATACTAAGGGAGATAACCCTTTAAATACTGTAAAGATAACTGTTAGTATTAAATACAGAGGAACAACGCTTTGTATTGTTAAGAAAGTACGTATAGTTACTGTGGAAATAATTTTCCATTTATTAAAACGGCTTTTTTTCACCAATTAAACCTCCAAAGCGCTATTTGAAAACCAAAAAGCTACATTTTAAAATCACGAACTATATTATATCTACATTTCAAGAGAAGATTAAAAGGGGCGTTTATAAGTCGATAATTCGCCTTATAAAACAAGCCCCTTCTAACAAAAACTAGCAACAGCTAACGTAATGATCCGCGTAACATACGCCTCCATCAGAGTAATAATACTTATATTTTTGCCATTTTAGTTCTCTGCTTGTACCACAATCACCACTACAAAATGTACTACCTTGTTTTTCTGCTGTATTCCATCCAGCTGGGCATGCCATATTTATCACCTCCTTTCAATGTTACTAGTAAAAAGTAAAATAATTAGTTCAAATCTATATATAAAGGATATGAACATAGTTTTATATCTTTAGCATATATTACATATTCATAGTTTCCGGTCATACAAACAGGAATTCTTACCTCAACTACACCATCAATACCCGGCGTCATAAAAGAACTTCTTAAATTTTTTAATTCTGGTAAAACAGCTTCATAAATTGATTCATTATTCGGATCGAAGATCTTCATGTGACAAATAGTATTATCCAATTTTATTCCTGGATTAAATCTATATTTGAAATAAACTTGAGTTACAACTGCTGCAGGAATAGTAGGGACTAATATTTTATTTATTATATTAAATATAGAATGTTTTTTGATTGCAGGATCATAATCAATTTTTTCTGCTAGTATGATTTGGCATTTAATATCCATTCTGTATCCCCTCAATTAATTTCTTTAAAAATTCCTTTATCTATGCACTCCAATATTGAAAGGGCATTTACATGTCTAGATAAAACCCGTTTTTTAGGAGCATAAATAAATAATTCATGTTCATGAAAATCTAATGTATTTAATTTTATTTCATCCTTATGAATGACAACATGATTACTCCATTTTTTTCTTTTGGCCTCAAATAGCCATCTAGGTGCATCTAGGATTATATGATATTTTTGATTACTAACATTTAATAAGTCATCCATTTTTTTAAAGTGTTTGATTTCATAATTCAATAACAGTATTTTATATTGCTCAGACGAATCAAATGCCAATTCGAGCTTGTTTATAAGATACTTGAAATTATTTATATCTTTGATAAATATCCTTCTACTGGTTAGGTAAACCCCCATTAAACTAAACAAAAAACTAAAAATTAGGAATATTATGATAATTATACTCATATATAGTTATACTTCCCTCTTTTTGTTTGAATTAATAAATCATAATAGACAATTAATTGCATGATTATTAATAAAAGGATTAAATTAATTTGACTCGAAAAACTATAACTTGGTAACAGGGTTTGAGTAATTAAAATAAAGATCAAAACAATATTTCTAATTAATGGGTATTTATTCATGAATTTCATTTCTCCAAAACAGCTACAATCACTTCGATCTATCTCTTCTTGTTTCTTTTTTCTAATTAGAATAAAACAGAAAAATAATAGTAAACCTATACAAAAAATATTTTTCAGAAATCCAAATAAATTAAAGATAAATGAAATAGATAGTAGTAATTCGATTGCTAATAATAAATAGCTAGATATACTAATAAAATCATTTTTTAATAATCGATACGAGTATATCTCGCATTTAAGAGTCGGTATTGATTTCACTTTCATATAAAAAGATATAAAGAAAACTGCTGAAATTATCGAATTTATTATTGGTGATACATATAGCATTATAGATCACCTTCTTTCATCTATGAATCTATATACCTCTTCAAAAGTATCAATCTCTTTCATTGCTAAAATTAGACCCTTTTCGTCTATTGCAAATAAACATGGAGTGTTTTCTATTAGATCATGAAGTGTATCGTAATCACATGAAATGACAGGAAAAGAATATTCTAAGGCATGTAGAATTTCTTTGTTATCAGTTTCTGTGCCATCAGTTATCAATATAAATTCTTCACCAAAATCTTTTAAAGAAGGCAATAAATCTATACAAATCTTACAATACAGTGATACAGTACAAATTATACGTTCATCCTTTGCTTCATTTTTATATACATGTTCAGGAAAAGTTTCATTAATAGTTAAATAACTTGAATGCTCTATATCAACATGCTTGTGATTTCTGAACATCTCTTTAATATTATTAATAACCACTTGTTCACCTCCTATTTTCCTCTTATTCTCAACATAAGATTTTCAATGTCACTATATGTTCCGTTCGAATAACCTAATTCAGCAAATAATACCTGCCCTAACTCATTTAACAAAAATATACTAGGAACACCATATACCGAAAATTCTCTCTGCATAATCTTCTTAGAAACATTATATACAAGAGTGTTCCCATTGAAGTGATTTTTTAACAATTGAATATTCTCATCAGTGCTATCAAATAACACCAACGAATTAGTATCAGGGTGTTTTTTAAGATATTCTCCTAAACCTTCAATAGCAGGTAAACAACCTGCACAAGATGTACTAAAAAAAGATACTACGAGGTACTCAGATATATAGTCGTAGAGCCTATGGATTTTACTAGAGTCTATATACCCATTACTCATATAATCACCTAATTCAAGACTTTCATGCCTTTTAAGAAATTGAAGATTGTTATTATTCATAATTCTCCTTTTAAACCATTACGTTTGTAGTTATTATAATTTTCTTCAAGAGTTTGCCTGAAAATTATTTACACTTGTAAGACGAATGAGTTTGATATTTGTCACATTTTTTGCTTAATAAACTTTATGTTTTCTTTGATGATTATTCACTCAATAAAACTGAGAAATTAATATAATTGTACTCATGATAAGTTTTTTACACTTGTAAGACGGATGAGCTTGATATTTGTCACATTTTTTACTTAATAAACTTTATGTTTTCTTTGATGATTATTCACTCAATAAAACTGAAAAATTAATATAATTGTACTCATGATAAGTTTTTTACACTTGTAAGACGGATGAGCTTGATATTTGTCACACTTTTAATGATACATTTTTGATAAATCTATTGAGGAAAAACAATCAATATATTAATACTATTAAGCATAATTTGAAGTATTCTGAAGGTTTTGTATTGTTAATACGTCTTGAGCTAGAAATATGAGAAATTAATAACAAAAAAAATTATGGTAGTATTTTCTGAAATCAACCAATTATTGGAGGAATGAACTTGAAACAAGAACATATTACTAAAGAAATACTTCAACTTTATGATCTTTATAGTAGTCGAATTATGAAATTTATTTTCGTTCTTACAAAGGATTACTATACTGCTGAAGATTTAACTCAGGATACATTTATCAAGGTTAATAACTCATATTATCAATTGAAGAGTAAAGAAAAAGTAGAACCATGGCTATTTCAAATAGCTCATAATTTAACAATGGATTATATTAGAAGAAAGAAATTTAACGTTTTAGAACATATTGTTCCAACCTTGCAAAATAAAGAGAGTAGTCCCTCAATAGATAAATTAATAATTATCAATGAAAACGTTAGAGAATTGTATGATGCTATTGGCAAACTAAAACCTACGTATCGTGAAATTATTATCCTAAGGAAGATAGAAGAACTATCAATTAAAGAAACTAGTGAAATTTTAGGGTGGTCTGAAAGTAAAGTTACAACTACTTTATCTAGAGCTATGAAACTGCTTCATAAACAATTGGCTGAAGGAGGGTATATTTATGAACAATCGTCCTAAGGAATATCCATTTAATCTAAATAAATTAGATGACCACATACATTGGAGCCCTCAAAAACAATTAGAACTTAGACAAAAGTTAGAGCATAACATACATAAAAAATATAAAAACAACAAATTTACACTTTTCTTATTCTCATTTCTAGGTGTTGTTACTGCAGCGTGTATCGTAACAATACTGTTAACTCCTACACTGTTAGAAGAAGACATAGCAGTGCTAAGTAATGCTGCTAACTCTGAAAATAACCTCGCAGAAGCTGAACTTAGTGTTGAGAATATCTTAAACGGGAATTTTGACATACATTACGTAAATTTAGATGTTAATAAAGGGTTAGAATGTAATTTTTGGTTAAACAACCTTCATGATAGTTACAATTATAAATATAAAGTATACGCGCCAGATGGAAGTTTGGTAGGAAAATCTACATCTGCAGGTTCACAAGAGCGCTTATACTCAGTAGATTTAAGCCAATATGGATCTGGTAGATATAAAATTAAGGTGTATACTCAGGCAGGTAATATTGGAGGGAAATATCATTTAAGAGTCAGAAATTTTTAAACCAAAACATTTAGAAGCATATCATATTTTGATTTTAAAACAGTACCTTTTTGCTGGAAATCTCTCCTTATATGAAAGTAGTTGATTACTTTAATCAAAAGAACCGGAAACTATCCATGAAATATACAACTGACATAGATGATAATGAATCTTACCAATACTTCTTTTCTAATAGTTATATTTTAAGGACAGTATTTTAACAGCATATTAACAATGAATTTGAACATTATTTAACATCTGTAACAATACATAAAAATGCATCGGTTTTGACTGATGCATTTTTACAGATATAGATTTCAAATAAAACCTAGTCCCGACTACCAATTCCACGTTGATTCTGTCATGGTCTTCAAAATAATCAACGTGATATTTATCTCCTCAAGCAAACGGATGTTGGTCATTGTAAATAAGGGTCCTTTTCCTTTAATTCTTTGGTCATTTCATCAACTTGTTTACGTGAGCTTGCGTATGATTTTGACCCACTCGACATCTATGATAAGGTATGTCCAGAAATCTTTCTTCAACTTGGACAAAGACAATTTCGCTGATTTTCCAACTTCGTCCACTTTCCCATTCACGATATTGTTATATAAACCTTTTTATTATTTCTTGAGATACAAATATTAGATTCAATGCTAATGCAATATGGTACATATACAGCTCCAAACCTTATCACCTTAATTGCAATCTCAAGTATTATCTTAAATTTTCACAACTTCATTATAGCTTTATTGTAAACTTATTAAAGCACCTACAGCTCCACTAAATTCACCTTCTTCCAAAAATAAGGGTTTCTTTTTTCTCATTTCGGTATATTCTCTAATTATATTCTTTAATATTGGATTAGAACGAAAAGTTGAACCAATATATACGATTGATTGTGAATCAAAACGATTTGCAGCCTGTTCGCAAATGGTGACAACTGTTTCTCCTATAAGTCCAATTATCGAAACAATTATGTCAGATTGTGAAGGAGATTCTTTGGAAAGTTTACCTATGTTTCCAAAATTACTTGCTGTAAGATCCCCTGAAATCGGAGGAACAATCCCTTCAAAAATATCACTTACTTTTAAGTCAACATTCCCTCTATTACCATCCCTTGATACTTGAATGATCTCAGTAAAATCTTTTTTTCCAAAATATAAATAAGACAAACCCATCAATGTTCCTCCACCAACACCAGTTCCACCAATTCGTTGTTGTTCACCGTCTTTCACAACATGTATAGACGTCCCAGTTCCTATATTCGCTAAAATATAACTGTCTCCTAGAAAAAGTTGGTGCTGCTTTAAAATAAATGCCACTCCCTTGCATGTAGCATCAAATTCTAAGATAGATTTTGTAGGTAATTCTAACTTATTAGCAAGAACTTGTTGTTTACCACCAGTTAGACAAATTTTCGGGTGATGAAAAGAAGATCGAATCCATGTAACAACCTCATCTAGTTTATGAGATGAGAATAATTTATATTTAATTAAATCTTTATTTGAGTACGCAACTTTAACGAGTGTGCCCCCAGCATCAATGCCTATCTTTGAGTGATTCATTCCTTACCCTCTCTATTTGATAAATATTTATAAAACACAGTTTGTGAATGATTATTATCTATATTCTTTTCAAAACATAAACCTGTTTGGTTAGTCAAAATAAACGTATTTTTGTAGCACATCAACAGCACGATCAATTTCTTCTAATTCTTTTTGAGATGGATTCTTAATTCTGTTATTGAACTTGATCAAGATGCGATTATAAATTTCTTCAATTAATAACTCTCCATCCTTAGAGAGAGAAATGTACTTTTTTCTTCGATCCTCTACATCCGAACTACTTTTTATTAAATTGTGTTCCCCTAATCTTTTTAGTTCACGGCTAACATTTGGCATTGATATATGAAGACAATCGCTAATTTGGCTGGGGCTAGTTTGCTTTTTTAATGCTATTAAAACAAGCATATCATATTGTACAGATGTAATATTTTGTGGCTTTTCATCTTTCGAGAGTTCGTAAGTAACGCTATATACTGAATCAGTAAATTTAATCAATTTATTAAAAAGAGTTATGTTGTCCATTATTTTCACCTCTAATAATAAGATATCAAAATAGATATCAAAATAAAATTATCAATTGACAACTAAAATAACTTAGGTTATATTTTATTTATCAAATGATAAATAAATGAGGTGAAAGGATGAACACTCTTATTATTTATACACACCCAAATCATAACAGCCTATCCTATGCATTTTTGCAAAAAATTATAGAAGGAAGTAAAGAGAATCCACATGTTACTGATTTAAAAGTAATAGATTTATATGAAGAAAAGTTTAGTCCTCAGCTTATATTTAATGAAGATAAATTAAGGAGAGATATGCATACTGATGCTGATCTAGAAAAGTATAGAAAACAAATATTGTGGGCAGATAAAATTGTTTTTGTTTATCCAATTTGGTGGGGAAGGCCTCCTGCAATGCTCTTAGGATTTATTGATCGAGTGTTTGCTTCTAATTTTGCTTATAAAAACAAGGGAAGACTAGGGATGGCTGAAGGGCTTTTAAAAGGAAAATCAGTAGTCTGTGTTTCTACAATGAAGGGCCCTACGAATTATCCACTTATTTTCTTAAATAATGTTCATAAAGTATTAATGAAGAAAGCAATAATGAATTTTGTAGGCATCAAAAAAGTAAAATTCTTTGAATTTGGTAATATGGAAAGTCAAAAAGGTAAACAATCACAAAAGTTAAATAAAACGTATCACTACTTTCAAAAAGTATCTAATTAGGAATTGTTACAGTTAGATGATAAAGGAATAAACTAACTAGTGTGTTACGGTCTTACAAAAGTCAACTCTGAAAACTTTTATCAAAGTAACGTTCTTTTAGTCACTTCTAATTTTTTTTCGGTCTACTTGGCATGATGTAGAACATTAGACTATTGCACCATCCTGTATTATGAGGCCAACCAGCTACCTGGTTGACCCATTTTTAATAGATTTTATTCTTAAGATTGGGATAACCCTACTTTCTCAAGTCATTTTGTGGAAAATCACTTGAACTTTTTTTACCCTATGTACTGTAACTATAATCTTTGGTTATTGAATGCAAAGATACTACCTTTCAAATTGAAAAGCTATTGCTCATTGAATGTCAGGAAGATATTTCTTAAATTTATCCCACGCTTCGATATAACCACTTAAATCATGCGGGTGAACTTTTATACATACTCCAATTCGTGTATATAATTGAAAAAGGAATTCATCAATAAGCCTTTCTTTCGTGATAGGAGTGTCTTGAGTCATTAATGAAAATGACGATCGTAGTGTGCTCAAATTTAAGCTATCTGGAGAAGAGCAAAAAGCATATGTGAAATCGTAAATCTTAGGTCCAATTAAAGGTGATGGATCAATAACACCTTGTAATTCACTTCTGTCGTATATAAAATTATGAACTCCTGTATCACCGTGAAGATAATACTTTTCCTCTGGGTTTTCGTATGTTTTTAACTTATCAACTAATATTACTACCCTTTTATGTTCTTCATATGGTAATACATCACCTATATTTGATTGAGCCATTTCTAAGCTCTTTATATTAAATTCTGACCAAGAATCTCTTGATATTCCGTGTATTCTTCCCCACTTAACTCTTCTTTCTACCCTTCGGTATTTATTAAATAACTCTTTAATTAAAATTGCCATCCATGCTAATTTTGAACAACTCAGATAATTATGGGTTTCTCCTGGTATATACGAATATATTGCAAAACCTTTATTCACATCTTTATAAACAACATCCGGTAACAGTCTAACCTCTTTATAAATTTGGAGAAATTCCACTGTTGAAGAGATAAGATAAGGTTTATCTATTTTTACCACATATTTCGGTTTCTTGTTAAGATATAAAATGTATAAAACTGCATTAGTAGTTCCACTATTAATCCCTATATATTCTACTCCATCTTCAATTATTTTTTGGCATCTCAAAAAATCAATAATATCTTTTATATTTTTCATTCTTTAGTCCTCTTTAATAAATTCTTAATTTAGCGATTAATAACTTGCTTTCTTTCTATTAAAATACATACTCTCTTTAATACCTCGAAAATGATCTCTACCTGTTTAAGTTCATACAACATAATTAAATGCTACCAACAAACGAAAAAGTGAAACGTATGCTTTTAAGTGTCTGTCAAAGGGTGAATTACATATCAGTTATTATTTGTCAGAGGTAAAAACATATTTTAACTTGGTACAAAAAAGCCATATCAAAAATATGACTTTATAAGATTCTTATTGGCTAAAGCTCACCCTAATAAGTAATGACATGTTGTTAATTTAATGGACCAGTTACAGCAATACATTTTCCACTATAGGCATCCATTTTAACTGTTGCTTCTGCACCATTAAAAACCAATGTAATACTTAAATCTCTTTGATTTGTTAATTGATTGAAAAAGCCACTCTTAACATTAATTGATGTTTGTACTGTTTCAAGATCTTTTAAAGCATAATTAACCGGTTTTATAGCTAATCGTTCTGGAGGGTTACTCACACAGGCTATCGCTTGTTTTATTGCATCATAAGTTGTCATTACTGGCTTTTGATATTCTAGAGCAAAGAAAAATATAAGTACAATAACAATCCATAAAATAATTTTTTTCATTGAATCTCCCATCCATAGTGTAAATCTTTCCTGACTATTTCTCTCATGTTTTGAAGTAGTTAAACTGTTAGTCGAATAATCTTTATGATAATCATACTACACCGAAGTAATGTTATTCTTTACTGTTTTACAACTCTGGTAATGATCCACTAACTTTGCGAAAAGAACTTATTAAAACCACTTTTTCGATTTGTTAAAACGCTAATTTGTTGAAGAAATATCGTATATTTTAATAATCGATATTTGTATATATAGAATTTTCTACTCCGGGGAGGAGTGTATATACGCTCTTACCAATCAAAGCTTCTAGCTCTTTCTTAATTGTATAGAATCCCTTCCAATGTAAAGAGGTGTTGGAGGTTGTTCCGTGCCGTAAACCAACTGAAATCAATCTTTTTTCAAGAGTAGTGAAGCCTTCTGCGTCAGCGATAGCGTCACAAAGGGTAATGACTTTATTATATAAATTATAATCACTATACTTATTTAAAATTTCAACCATCAGATTTTTCTTATAATCGGGAACAAGAATCCAATCTGCCGCAACCTCTAGATGTTCGTTTCTACAAGGAAACGAATGAGTGATACAAATAATTGCATTTCCCTTATACCCCAAATCATTCATATAAATATAACCATCATAAGAGTGAATTACAGATTTTGTGAAACCTTTATACCTACCTATGTCGTGGAGAAGAGCAGCATTGTATGCCAAATCAATATTAAGATCGTACCCATTATTAATCAGTTCTGAGATAATACTCTCAGTAGCTCTTGCAACATTAATGGAATGATTAAACCATGGACCTGGATTTTGTTGATACGCCCACTCAAGTAATTCCATTACATAAGTCCTTTCCAAAATATATCTCATAAGGAATCCACCTTTCTCAAAAAGGCAACCCCCTTCTTCATAAGGATTGCTCGTGGTAGCTATACATCTTTTTTAAGAAATCTCTATTTCTTTTATAACTAACATTGTAATTCTTCTACTTTACTAATATTCTATTTTGATGAACATGCTGGAAACCCTAAGCTTCTCGGGATATTGTTACTAATATTCCAGTTTCATCTACCATTGGTCTTTCAATATACACATTCACCTTTTTCGACAAATAGTATGAATGTCCTTCCTTTCTGCGATTACTTGTACTTATATGGTTAGAGATAGTTTAAGCGTTTTTACTATTTACTAATCTCCATTAATCTTATAAAACAAGGCTGGAACACCTAACGTATTTAAGCCGATTTAATAAGAAGTCTATAATTAATTGTGGCTTCTAATAGAGGAATAAATTTCTACTGTTTTTGTTTACAATCTTATGTTTACACATGTATAATTCTTTTTTAATACAACGATATGATATGCTGAGGAGTGATTTTTTGGATATTAAACTTGATGACTTAACAGGCACTGAAATAACTTCATTAATAGAGGAACATGTCCATAACATGGGGATTCATTACCCAGACGATATTAATTATGGTTTTAATATAGAAGATTTAAAGAAACCTGAAATTACATTTTGGAGTGCATGGGAGCAAAATGAATTAGTTGGTTGTGGAGCACTTATAGAACTTGATTCTCAGCACGGGGAATTAAAATCTATGAAAAAAGTTCCTTCACATTTACGTAAAGGAGTTGCCAAGCAAATCCTTGAACATATAATTGAAGAAGCTAAGAAACGAGGCTATACACGGCTAAGTTTAGGAACCGGTGCTATGGAAGCTTTTGAAGCTGCTCGTAAACTCTATGAAAATTATGGATTTGAATATTGCAAGCCATTTTCAGATTACGAAGAGGATCCATATAGTGTATTTATGACAAAAGAATTATGAGTTTAGTCAATGAGGGAGATTTATTCGTTAACTACATGAACAATAGGTTACAAGTATTTCAAAGATAAAACAAGTTGGTTTCATACAAATAACTCTCTTTTATTTTGAATAATTAATAAATACCTATTTTATAGACGTTCTTGCAATTCTAAAATACAATTTATTTAATCTTTCATCTCTATCTACCTTTAGGATTAAGTGCAATATCCCTAACTTCAATATAAAATATTGCAATTGTTTAATTACAAATTCATCATGCAGCTTAATATTTTTTTTCTAATAAACGTTTAACAGCACAGCTTTTTGTCATTAAAAAGGTATTCATGCATCGTTATGACAACACCCTTTTATATAACCATATTCAAAGTTTTTTATAACCCAGGTGACTTTTTAAAAACTACAATAACAATAGGCTATCTCATGAAGTCGTAAATAAGACTTAGAGATAGCCTATTGTTTTAAATTATGGCTCTTTTCGTAAACTTGTTGCTAGCAATAAAATTTGAACAGTATTAACATCTCTTTAAACTAGAAAAGACACACAAAAACTTGTTTAGAAAATGCTAAGCTATATATAATCCCTAAAAAGCTTACATAACAATATCTTATACTAGTTTTTTATTCATACCTTTTGACGATTTAGTCTGCTGCTCCATTAAATAACCCATCACATAATATAGTCCCGCACTAACGAAAGCTAGTAAGCCGATGATATAAAAAGTATTAGTAAAACCGATCCATATCGTTAAAGGAATAGATATTGGAGCAAGAGTACGACCTATCGTAAATCTTAAGCTAGCCGCAGCATAATATTGTCCCCTCATATTTTCAGGTGCAAGCTTTGCAACATACCCTTCCTGTATGCCAACAGCCATTAATTCTGCGGCTGTAAATATAAACATAGCAAAAAATAAGCCCCAAACGTTTACAGTACTTCCGAACAGTATAATTGCTACACCGTAAGTCAATGCCGACATCATAAACACGTTCCGCTCATTAAATTTGTTTGATACCTTTGTAGCAAGAACAGTGAATAAAGCAACTAACAAACCGTTTTCCGCAATCACCCAACTAAACGCTTGTTCACCAGAAGCTTTCAATGTCCATTCATTAAAAGAGAGTATTGTTTGAACTGGTACAATTTCAGCCATATATACAGCTAACAATAAGTCCATTTGCATAAATGTTTGTGCAACTAAAATCCCTGCAATAATAAAGATAAAGAACACTTTATCAGTCACAATTACTCGGTAATTTCTCATTTGTTCCATTACAAATGAGTACCATTTCTTATCTCCATCCATTTGCTTCGTCTGTTCAAATTTCGGTGCTGTTTCTCGTACATATATTTGTAACACAATTGAAAATATCACACTCGTTACAAATGCCATAACAAGCAACTCAAAGCGATATTTGAAAAAGAATATCCCTCCAAGTATTGGTCCGACAACTACAGCTATATTTATCATCATGTAAAAAATTGCAAATACATTGTTTCTATCTTTTTCTGGAACCACATCCGCAACCATTGCATGACTCGCTGGCCAATAAAGAGAACCCCATATTCCTAATAATGAAAATGCTATAAATGATAATACAGGTGATTCGTACCATGGTGAGTTAGCAGCAGCAAACAGTATAAACGAAAATGCCGTTCCAATATAAGAATATACCATCATTTTTTTGCGGCCAAAACGGTCAGCACAATATCCTCCGAACAAATTAGCAATTACCCCAGCACATTGAGATAATATTAATAACAATCCCGCAGTTCCCTTACCAAAATGATCTGCAAAGTAGATCGCCATAAATGGGAAATACATCCAAAATAATATATTTATAACTCCTTCTCCAAACAAACGGACCTTTAAATTACGATCCCAATCTTTCCACTTCATATGATACACCACATTTCTCCAATTTTCCTTTATTTTCTAACCGCTATCCATATTCTTATTCTCTTTTGTTTTATTACAGGTTGTATTACATTTCTCCATATTCAAGCCCCCTACAAATAGTATGATTTGATAAACTTAGTAAATTTTCACGAAAAAAAAAGCGTACCGTAGGCATACGATACGCTTTTTGGATTTCACATTATAGAGAAAACACTTTTGTGCCCCTTCTATTCCTCCAATAAAATAACGCAGCCCACGATATTTACGTGAACTGCGTTATACATTTACAATTTAAATAAATCGTTAATGAATAACCGCTGAGGTCACGTAATGTATATTTGTAATAGTTGATAAGAACTGATTGATGTTTAACATAATAACGTAACCTCCTTCTTTTATAAGTCTTTAACAGACTATCACGTCTTGCATAAATTTGTCAACAGTCGTATTTGTCTATTTTATTACAGTGTGAGATTATTGGATGTTATTAATTGTGATCTTGAAGAATACACCATTGACAGTTACGACATCATATATTAAACTTACAAACAAGCTTAGATGAGAGAGTTATGAAAATTGATCAATTTTTTGATCAATCCATATTGCAGTATAAAAGGAGAAACTTAGTCACTCCAAAAGCTGACAAGTTTTGTTTATTCCTTTAAAGATAAACGATACATTTTAAGTTTAGTTGAGAATGAGTATGATTAGTTGAGGCGAGTATAGTTATAATGTCGTTAAAAGTACATGCTAAATGCGTGCTACTTTATTTAGATGCATCTTTTTTTCTTCAATATTTATTCACTTTCCTCAACCATTTCATTCTCCATTATTAATTAAAGGAGAAGTGAACAATGGAAACTCTACAACAATTTATTC
Source organism: Bacillus sp. SM2101 (assembly GCF_018588585.1). NCBI lineage: Bacteria > Bacillati > Bacillota > Bacilli > Caryophanales > Bacillaceae > Bacillus > Bacillus sp. SM2101. The sequence continues at coordinate 46,750 of NZ_JAEUFG010000008.1, read as the reverse complement.
AAGATACGGATCAATACCGTACAATCCCATTAACTTATAGTTTCTTATCAGATACATTAACAGCGGTCCAATTATTTCAAACGTTACGAGATCAAGCAACTTATATTTTAGAAAGTCATGACCCTTCTTCTCCATGGTCAAGATATTCATTTATCGGCTTAAACCCATTTATAAAAATTAAAGAAGAGCAGCGCACGTTTCAAATTTACGATTACACAAATGATAGTGTAGCTGAAGCTCCCAGTTTTAAAGATGCTTTAAATGATGTATTAAATAATTTAACTGTAAAGATTCCTGAAGTGAATTTCCCATTTAAAGGTGGTGGCGTAGGATATATTTCATATGACGCCATATCGGATTTTGAAAAAGTCCCTGATCCCAACAATCAAGATATACGTGTTGCACGCTATCAATTTCTTTTTTGTGAAACAATTATTGCTTTCGATCATGAGAAAAAAGAAGTTGCTTTGCTACACTTTGTACGTTTAAACGGTGATGAAACCGATGATGAAAAAACTTCACTCTATAACGGTGCTGTAACAAAAATAGACTCTTTACTTGAACAAATTAAACAGTCCACTACATTATCTGATCTAATGATGCCTATTGAGCAAAACACTGAAGTTGATCTTGATGGTATTGAAAGTAATTATTCAAAAGAAAAGTTCAAGGAACATGTAAACAAAATAAAAGAGTATATTTTAGACGGTGATATTTTTCAAGGTGTGTTATCTCAACGTTTTCATAAAAAAGTGAATGTGAGCGGTTTTGAATTATATCGTGTATTACGCAAGGTGAACCCCTCGCCTTATCTGTTTTACTTTCAAATGGACGGCTTTGAGATCATTGGTAGCTCACCTGAGAGGCTCATACAAATTGAGAACGGACACTTAGAAATTCATCCGATTGCCGGCACCCGTCGTCGGGGTCGAACGAAAGAAGAGGACAAAGCACTTGAGCAAGAATTATTAGCAGATGAAAAAGAAATTGCAGAACATTATATGTTAGTAGACCTTGCAAGAAATGATATTGGGCGTGTTGCAAATTTCGGATCAGTTGATACACCAGTGTTAAAGACTGTCACTCATTTTTCTCACGTCATGCACATTATTAGTAAAGTTACGGGTAGGTTACGTGATGACGTTCAACCATTGGATGCTCTTGTGTCCTCATTTCCAGCTGGAACAGTATCAGGTGCACCTAAAATAAGAGCGATGCAAATATTACAAGAGCTTGAACCTACTGCTCGTAACTTATATGCTGGTGCCATAGTTTATATTGGATATGACGGCAATATAGACTCATGTATTACGATTCGAACGATATTTCTCCAAGATGAAACGGCCTATGTTCAAGCAGGCGCAGGTATTGTTGCTGATTCAAAACCAGAGCTTGAATGGAAAGAAACAGTAAACAAAGCCAGTGCCTTGTTACGAACGATTCAATCAGCCGAAAAACTATTTGCAAAAGCACCACAACAAGGAGGAATGACAAAATGATAAAAGATACGTTAAAACAATTAATTGAAGGTAACACTTTGTCAGAACAGCAATCATTTCATACGATGAACGATATTATGTCCGGACAATTAACAAATAGCCAGCTAGCTACTTTACTTACTATTCTTCGCCTGAGAGGTGAAACCGTAGATGAAATTACTGGTTTTGCAAAAGCGATGAGGCATAATATGAAAACAATCGAATATAATGACGAAATTGTCGTTGATACGTGTGGAACGGGTGGTGACGGGCACTCTACTTTTAATATTTCTACTGCAGTTGCCATATGCTTAGCATCATTAGGTGTGAAAGTTGCTAAACACGGAAATAGGAATGTATCCTCTTCAAGTGGAAGCGCTGATGTTCTTGAAGAATTAAATATTCAAATTGAAACAACACCTGAGCAAGGAAAAGACGCTTTAATAAAAAAAGGAATGACGTTTTTATTCGCTCCAAACTATCACTTTGCGATGAAACATGCAGCGCCTGTTCGTAAAGAAATCGGCTTCCGTACATTATTTAATTTATTAGGGCCTATTTCAAACCCTGCAAACGCAAAGCATCAATTAATCGGGATTTTTGATACTAGTTATTCAGAAAAATTAGCACACACTCTTCATGCACTAGGCTCTAAACATGTATTATTCGTTACTGGACAAGATGGCCTAGATGAAATATCAATTACTGCAGACACTGATATCGTCGAGCTGAAAGATGGTAAAGTATCTCGCTATGTATTTTCTCCTGAAGATGCTGGTTTACCGAGAGGAAATATGGAAGATCTAAAAATATCAAGTCCTAAGGAAAGTGCAAAATTGATTCAACAAATTTTTACTGGAAAAGCAAATGAAAGTGCAACGAACATCTTTTTGTTAAATGCAGGAGCCGGATTATATGTAGCAGAACAAGTATCGAGTATTGCTGAAGGGGTTCATCAAGTAAAACAAGCCATTGATCGTGGAGATGTTCATAAATATTACGAATCGATCAGAAATTTAAAGGAGGAGCAGCTCCATGCTTGAAAAGATTTTAGAAGTAAAACGTGAAGAGATCAATAAGTTAGAACTACGAGATGAAGTACAAGTAGAAAAGTTTTCATTTTATGAAGCATTGAAAAACACTACTCTACCACTTGGACTAATTGCGGAAGTAAAAAAAGCATCTCCTTCCAAAGGGATCATTCGAGGAGATTTTCATCCAACGACTATTGCTAAAGCGTATGAACAAGCTGGAGCAAGCGCAATTTCTGTACTGACGGATGAACCATTTTTTCAAGGACACCATTCATATTTATCTGAAATAAAAAAAATAGTTAATATACCCGCTCTAAGAAAAGATTTTATTATCGATTCAATTCAAGTTGAAGAAAGTAGACGATTAGGAGCAGATGCCATCCTATTAATTGGTGAGGCACTATCTCCTGTTCACCTACATGAGTTATACGTACAAGCTCAAGAAGCGGATCTCGATGTATTAGTTGAGGTACATTCGAAAGAAACATTAGACAATATATTATCAGTATTCACACCAAAAATCATCGGTATTAACAACAGAAATTTAAAAACATTTGAAACATCACTCCATCAAACAATTGATTTAGTGCGTGATGTTCCAAAAGACAGCCTACTAGTTAGTGAAAGTGGCATTTTCACTAATGAGGATATTAAAATGTTAAAACATTGTGGAGCGAACGCAGTGTTAGTAGGTGAAGCATTAATGCGTCAAGATGACCTAGTTCATGCAATACACCAGTTAATGGGAAGTGAATACGTTGAAAACAACTAAGGTGAAATTATGTGGTAATCGCTCACTCGTAGATTTAAAAACTACAACTGCGTCTACCGCTGACTATATAGGGATTATTTTCTCAGCGAGCAAACGCCAAGTTAACCCTGTTCAGCTAGCTGAGTGGATTGAAAAATATCCTCTACAAGACAAACAGCAACTAGTTGGTGTTTTTGTGAACGAAGATATTTCAACAATCATGAACGTACTCAACAATGTAAACCTTGATGTCATCCAATTGCATGGAACTGAAACTGTACCATATATCTTATCCTTACGTGAACATGTTGACATACCTATATGGAAAGTCATTCACCATCAACGTCAAGGGTTACAGCTAATGCAAACATATAGTGGCGTCGTTGACGGCTATGTCGTTGATAGTAAAGTCCAAGGTTCATGGGGTGGGTCTGGTATAACCTTCGATTGGGAAGCTGTTCCTTCGTATCTTAAAGAAGCACAGCAGCAAGGTGTTCCTTGCTTTATAGCTGGAGGGATCACTCCTCAGAACGTAGCACAATTGCTTCATTACGAGCCATTTGGAATTGATGTTTCTAGTGGTATTGAAGCACAAAATCAGAAAGATAACGAGAAGATAACAAGCTTATTAGAAGAAATTCATAGAGAGGTAGATGTGAGATGAAACAGACAGTCCCTGACCAACACGGACGCTTCGGTAAGTTCGGTGGTAAATACGTACCTGAAACGTTAATGGCACCATTAGCAGAATTAGAACAAGCACTACAAGAAGCAATGAGTGACCCTGAATTTAAACAGCAGTATACAGAGATTTTGAAAGAATATAGCGGACGACCGACTGCTCTAACGTATGCAGATCAGCTTACTGAAAAAATCGGTGGTGCGAAAATTTATTTAAAACGTGAAGATTTGAATCATACAGGTGCACATAAATTAAATAATGCAATCGGACAGGCATTATTAGCTAAGAGGATGGGGAAAACAAAAATTATAGCAGAAACTGGTGCAGGCCAACACGGAGTTGCAACAGCAACTGTTGCTGCTAAATTCGGATTAGAATGTAAAGTCTTTATGGGTAAAGAAGATATTAGAAGGCAAAAATTGAACGTATTTCGTATGCAGTTATTAGGTGCTGAGGTCATTCCTGTCTCAAGCGGATCCCAAACATTAAAGGATGCCACAAACGAAGCGATACGTTATTGGGTTAGCCACTGCGATGATCATTTCTATATCATCGGCTCAGTTGTTGGTCCTCATCCATACCCAAAAATGGTTAGAGATTTCCAACGAATTATCGGTGATGAAGCGAAAGAGCAATTTTTGTTAAAGGAAAATCATTTACCGAATCGGGTATATGCCTGTGTTGGTGGTGGTAGTAATGCAATCGGTATGTTCTATCCATTTTTAGAAGATGACGTAGAGCTAATTGGTGTCGAAGCTGCCGGACTTGGTGTCGATACTGATGAACATGCAGCAACTCTAACAAAGGGTACTCCTGGTGTCATTCATGGATCACTCACCTATTTAATACAAGATGAGGACGGTCAAATTATTGAACCTTATTCCATTTCTGCTGGTTTAGATTATCCAGGTATTGGACCAGAGCATGCTTATCTTCATCAAACGAAACGTGTTCGTTATGAGTATGTCACTGATACCGAAGCATTAAATGCCCTACTGTTCCTTTCTCAAGAAGAAGGGATTATTCCTGCGATCGAAAGTGCTCATGCACTAGCAAAAGCATTCGAAGAAGCAAAACAAATGTCCAGTGATGAAACCATTCTTATTTGTTTGTCAGGGCGAGGTGATAAGGACATGAGTACATTAATAGATAAGTTGAAAGGAGAAGATGACCATGATAGCTACAAAGCCATTTCGTTCAAAGCTCACTAAAACAAAAGATTTATTCATCCCATTTATTATGGCGGGTGACCCTTCTCCTGAACTAACGATTGACCTTGCTGTTAATTTACAGCAAGCCGGTGCCGATATACTTGAATTAGGTGTACCATACTCAGATCCATTAGCTGATGGACCAACTATCCAAGATGCTGCAAACCGAGCTCTGCAGCATAAGATGACACTTAGAAAGGCTATCGAGCTTGTACCTGAGATGAGAAAGAAAGGTGTATCAATTCCTGTAGTTATCTTTACTTATTATAATCCTGTATTACAAGTAGGTGAGGATGCATTTTTTAATCATATGAAGGAAAATGATGTCGATGGCTTGTTAATTCCTGATTTGCCATTTGAAGAAAGTGAACAAATGAGAGACCGGTGTAACAAAGAAGGTATAGAATTTATATCACTCGTAGCACCTAATTCAGAAGATCGTGTACAAAAAATTGCAGAAAATGCAACTGGCTTTTTATATTGTGTATCTTCGTTAGGTGTAACCGGGACAAGAAAAGAATTGAATACAGATATTTCAACCTTTTTAGAACATGTTAAACTGCATAGCAAAGTACCTGTTGCTGTAGGCTTCGGTGTATCGACATACGAACAAGTAAAAATGCTTCAGCAACATTGTGACGGCGTAATTATTGGAAGTGCCATCATTAACTTGATTGCAGCACAGCAAGATGCCTTATTAAATCAAGAAACTAGACAACAAGCATTGCAAGCTTTTAAAAATAACATAATGAAAATGATAGGTAAATAATAAAAGCGGATGCGCCTTGTTTATCCCCGACAAGCGCTGGAGCCCCCATACTTGAAGGTGCCTTTTACCTTCGGGTGTGGGGGTGAAGTGTCGCGAGGGGATTGGCGCAGGAGCTAGATAATAATAAAAGCGGAAACGACTGGTCAGCCTCGACTAGCACTGGAACCATTTCAACTGAAGGCGCTTTTTGCCTTTGGGTGAAATGGTGAAGTGACCTCGAGAGGCTAGGAGACGGAGCTAGATAATAAAAAAAGCGGAGACGACTGCAATTCCACCGTTACCCACGTCCTTTGGGTAACGGTGGAATGTTGTATCCGTGACTTCCCTAAAAATACATATTATATGATTTATTTTGGTTAAACAATCACACCTCAGTGAGACTGTTAACACGTAACACAAACCCCCTACCTCTTAATTTTCACTGTTAATACATTGGTAAAATTACTTGTTCGTGCAAATAAGGAACAATTCCCATGGTACCCACTTTACTAATAAACTCTACTTCCTTTTCATAGCCGTACTTTTTTAGCATTGAACCTACATGTGTTGCCAAAAGAAGGCTTTCTCCATTTTCCTTATTACCTCGATAAAAATAGAGAGCTGCTAGTGACGAGTCGGTTAGTTCCCAGTCTTTATTTGTATGATTTAACAAAAAATCAAGAAAGCACCCTGCTCCATAAAAATCTTCTAAACAAAATTCACCAGATGTTCCAGAACATATAATGACTACAGTTTCATCATTATGTTCACAGTCAATTACTTCTGCTAATTTTGCAGCATTTAATAATGAGCCAATAAATACTTTTTTTGAACTAGCTGCTTTCCGAATGGCAACTGTTCCATTTGTTGTTGATAGGATCATCGTTTTCTCAGCTATTTTTTCTTTTAATGTTAATGGATTCGGGTCAAGAAACCCTTCTATTGTCTTACCTTCATACTCCCCTACGAGTACATAGCTATTCTCTTGTCGTAGCAATGATTCCTTCACGGCTTCCTCACCATTTAATACTGGTATAACCTCCTTCGCTCCAAAGTATAAACCAGAGGTAATTGTTGATGTCGCTAACAACACATCAAAAATAACCGCTAGCTTATTATCGAGCATTTTACCGGAATCTATTTCTTCCTTTCGCATTAACAGATGAATTTTTGACATCATAAGCACCTCAATACGAATCATTTTTGCTGGATGTATGCAGTGCATGAATAATCAATGCATTTACAAAATGATTGAAATACTCAAACCGTGGATCTTTCGTTTGTCCCTTTTTCCATCGATAGTAGATTTGCTGACAAATACCTGCTAGTTTAAAGTAAGCAAAAGTCAAATAGAAGTTCATATTAGACACATCAAAACCACTTTTTTCTGCATATGCACTTATGAACTCCTCGCGAGTCATAAAACCTTTTTGAATTGTTACTGAGGTGCCTCCTAACCCTATTTTTAAAATATCAGGATCGTCCTCCTGTATCCAATAACTCATAGCTACACCTAAATCTAGCAATGGATCTCCAACCGTGCTCATTTCCCAATCAAATAAACCTACCATTTTTGTCAAATCGTCTTTTGCGAACATCGAATTATTAAGTTTAAAATCATAATGGATCGGAGTAGATTGTTGAGATCTAGGAATGTGAGAAACTAGCCATTTTGTCAATACATCGACTTCAGGAATATCATCTGTTTTCGCTCTATCATATCTCTTAATCCACCCATGTACTTGCCTTTCTAAAAAACCATCGGGGTTAGTAATTTCTGTTAGCTTTGTTTGCTTATAATCAATACTATGGAGTTGAACAAGTGAGTCTACCATTTCCTTAGAGATACCTCTTGTTAATTCTGGCGTAATCGACACACCCTTCGGAAACGATGTATCTATGACAACCCCATTTTTTCGCTCCATGATAAAAAATGGGCTACCAACGATCGTTTCATCTGGAGAAAATAACAAAGGCTTAGGTGCAATAGGATAATGGGGATGCAACTCTTGTAAAATATGAAATTCCCTTTGCATATCATGGGCTTTTGGAGCTACAGGACCCAATGGTGGACGACGAAGAACAGCCACCCAATCCCCTATTGTAAGTTCGTATGTTAAATTTGAATGACCTGCACTGAACTGCTTAATCTCAAGAGGAGCATCTGGTAAATCTCCAAATTCAGTGTGCAAAAATTTCTTTAGTGTTTCAACCTGTAAGTCTTCTCCTTTTCGGATAGGTATTGTATCTGTCATTTTTTGGCACCTCTTTATTAAATATTATTTTATTTAGAACATCAAGTTTGTTATTCCATTGTCTTTTCACTTAATATGTTTGTTGTTTTTCGATTGAAATACCCCACCTATAAAGTGAGGTAAAAACTATAAAACACATTTTGCTTAACTTGACATGTTGTGTTGATCGCCTTTTATTACAGCATATGAGTTTTTAATGAATCTACTTTTCATCAGCTTTTTTCGAGACGCTTTATTCTTCTCAACCCTTTTAACTTAGTAAAAAAAGTACCAAAGTTTATGAAAAGAGCTTTTCATTATTGTTGACCTGCTCTTTATTTCTTCTAAGCTCCATTTTGGCAATTTGTGCTCTATGCACTTCATCTGGCCCATCAGCAAGGCGCAGTGTTCTTGCGTTAGCCCATTGTGCCGCAAGTGTATAATCATCGCTCACCCCTATTGCTCCAAAAGACTGAATCGCTCTATCAATGACTTTTAGTGCTAAATTGGGAGCCACCACTTTGATCATCGCTATCTCCATTTTTGCTTGTTTATTACCTACTGTATCCATCATATAAGCCGCCTTCAACGTAAGTAACCGAGCCTGTTCTATTTCAATTCTAGAATCTGCAATCCACTCTTTTATCACACCTTGATCTGCTAATCGCTTACCGAAAGCAACTCGGTGTTGTACTCTATCGCACATTTCTTCTAGTGCTCTTTCAGCAGCGCCAATTAAGCGCATACAATGATGGATCCTTCCGGGTCCAAGTCGACCTTGGGCAATTGCAAACCCTTTCCCTTCCCCCCATATTAAGTTCTCTGCTGATACTCGGACATTATTATACGTAATTTCTGCATGTCCATGAGGTGCATGGTCATAACCAAACACAGGTAAACACCTTTCAATCTTAACTCCTGGTGTATCAAGAGGAACAATAATCATAGATTGTTGTTCATGCTTTTGAGCATCGAAGTTAGATTTCCCCATGACTATAGCTACTTTACAACGTGGATCACCAGCACCCGATGACCACGTTTTACGCCCATTGATGACGTATTCGTCACCTTCTCGAATGATACTCGCCTCAATATTAGTAGCATCAGATGAAGCCACATTAGGTTCAGTCATCGAAAAACAAGAACGAATCTCACCTTCTAGTAGTGGTTTTAACCATTTTTCTTTTTGTTGTTCAGTACCATATCTCACTAACACTTCCATATTACCTGTATCTGGTGCACCGCAGTTAAATATTTCAGGTGCTATGATTGAACGCCCCATAATCTCACATAATGGAGCATATTCAACATTCGTTAACCCCGCACCATGTTGACTATCTGGCAAGAACAAATTCCACAGCCCTTCTGCTTTTGCTTTGTCTTTTAATACCTCCATTATTGGAGGTACCGTCCATCTACTCTCACTCTCGTTTAATTGTTGTTCAAAAGTTTTTTCATTTGGATAAACATACTTTTCCATGAAATCTATTAAGCTATTTTGCAACACTTTAACCTTATCAGAATATGAAAAATTCATCTTACCCCTCCTTACATACTTACTGGTCAGTACGTAGATCTATTACTATCATACATCTTCTTATTTGAATTATTCAAGGTTATTTTAAAAATGTTTTGAAAATTCAAATTTAGGTATATAATGTAATTAGATTGACAAGTTAACAACACATTGATCGTATTCCCACATCTTACTAAAACGATAAAAATGGCATATAACAACTACTGCAACTATGATGAAATGACACTTATAATAAGTATTCTTTTGCTAGACGTCAGGTAAATTTAATGTGAAATTTTCAAAATTACATGAGGAGGTAATTATGACTACATTAAAAAACCAAACAATAGGAGATTTACTCCTTGAAGCGGTTTCCAAGTATCCTGATCAAGAAGCAGTTGTTTACTCAAAGTTAGGAAAAAGATTAACGTATAAGCAATTTTATGATGAGACAACAAATCTTGCCAAAGCATTACTAGGTTTAGGTATTAACAAAGGTGATCACATAGCCGTATGGGCTACAAATGTTCCTGAATGGTTATTACTCCAATTTGCTTCTGCAAGAATAGGAGCAATTCTCGTAACAGTTAATACTAGTTATCAAGAATCCGAGTTAGCATATTTATTAAAGCAATCGGACTCAACAAGTTTGTTTTGTATAAACGGATATAAGGGAACTTCTTACATAGATATTATAGAAAAGATAACTAAGTCAACATCTCAAAGCTTCAATAGTGAACAGCTCGATATTGATGACTTACCTTTCTTAAAAAACATCATTTATATCGGTTCTGGAGAGACTCCATCATATATGCTTAATTGGAATCAGCTTTTGGAACTTAGTGATGGCATAACGGATATACATCTTAAGGATGTTGAGGTATCTTTAAGGCCAGATGAAGTTATAAACATGCAGTATACTTCTGGCACAACTGGATTTCCAAAAGGTGTTATGTTGACACATAATAATATTGTTAATAATGGACATTTGGTTGCACAAGCAATGAAGTTGTCAAATAACGATAATTTATGTATCCCCGTACCATTTTTCCATTGCTTTGGCTGTGTCCTAAGTATTTTAGCCTGTGTTTCCGTTGGCGCTACAATGGTTCCTATTGTAGAATTTAACCCAGATGAAGTATTGTCAACAGTGGAAAAAGAGAAGTGTACCGCATTACATGGAGTTCCAACGATGTTCATCGCAGAATTAAATGATGAGAACTTTAACCAATATGATCTATCAACACTACGAACTGGAATTATGGCTGGCTCTAATTGTCCAATTGAAGTAATGAAGAAAGTCATGACCGAGATGGGTATGGAGGAAATTACAATTGCTTACGGTCAAACTGAATCTTCACCTGTCATAACCCAAACGACGACTAATGATCCGCTAGACAGACGTGTTAACTCTGTAGGTAAACCACACGAGCATGTAGAAGTGAAAATAGTTGATCCTGTTACAGGTAAAGAAGTACCATATGGAACACCTGGTGAACTTTGTACGAGAGGCTATTTAGTAATGAAAGGATATTACAACATGCCAGAAGCGACAGACGAGACAATTGACCAAGATGGATGGCTTCATACTGGAGATTTAGCTATTATGGACCCTGATCATTATATAGAGATTACTGGAAGATTGAAAGATATGATTATTCGGGGTGGAGAAAATATATATCCCCGTGAAATAGAGGAATTCCTATATAGACACGATGATATTTTAGATGTACAAGTAATTGGCATTCCTGATGAAAAGTATGGTGAAAAGGTAGCTGCTTGTATTAAAGTAAAGGAAGGTCGAACCATCACAGAAGAAGATGTGAAATCTTTTTGCACAGGTAAACTCGCTTTTTATAAGATTCCCAAATATATACAATTCGTAAATGATTACCCTATGACTGCATCAGGTAAAATTCAAAAATATAAACTTCGTAAACAGATCACCGAATGTATATGCCAAAATAGTAAAACAGTATAGTGTATAAATAATAGATTCGTTAACGTACATAAAAGATTCACTGTTCCCAGTAAAGAAGGATCAGTGAATCTTATTATAAGCTACTACTATATGTCAATTAACGCATAAAAGTTATGAAGAAAGACTCCCATTATACTCTATCCTCATTATTGTTTAGAAAGTATTATATAAACTGTTGCATCAGCTTCAGTGTTATTTTGAAGACTAACCTTTTCATGACCCTCTAATCTTAGTAAGTGATCCTTTGACAGTTCATGTTCTTCACCGTTTACCACAAACTTCACTTCACCTCCGACCACCTGCACAAAAATGTCATGCTTAGGGTGATTATGCTCTGCTACTTCTCCCCCAGGTGCTAGCTTTACCAATACTGTTGTAGAGTAGTCTGTCCGATAGACCACTTTTTTTAGCACTTTATTGTCATTTGTAAAATCAGATATATTTTTTATTTCCATTTTCATTGCCTCCTAGTTATAGATAGGTTGATTGATAACTATTCTCATTATAGATCAAAATAAATCCCACCATAGTGATATGAATCACTAAGTGGTGGGATTTTTTCTTTCGTTAGTTTTTGTTTTCGATTCTCCCTAAAATAACTGCTGTGGCAAACCCAACAGTAAGCGTCACTATACTAATAATAATTTGTCCGTCAATTCCTGGGTAAATAACAAAGGTTGATCCAGCCACCATTCCAATAATAGCTGCATACATCATTATTGGATATGAAGTAAGAAGATACTTTAACAATCTGCTCATAAGGACGATACCAGATAATACGCCCGCTCCAACAGCACCAATGACGATGAAATTAAACTCTGAAACTTCATGTAGAATAAGTTCATACATACCGATGAGCAACAATACAAAAGAGCCGCTTACACCTGGTAACACCATTGCCATACTTGCTAAAAAACCAGAAAAAAATAAAACTAATAATTGTGTAGCACCTATTGTCTCCAAAACTACAGTTTTTTGATTAAACAAAGATAGAGAAGCAATGGCTAGAAAGGCAATTACTAATAAGATATAGTGTTTACTAGTAAATGTATTTTTTATATCTGCTTTTATGTACAAAAACGGTAGTATACCGATAATTAACCCTAGAAAGAAAAAGTTAGTCGGTTGGGGGTATTCCTCCAATAGTACATCTATTAAATGACTTAAAAGAAATATAGCTGATAAAACCCCTACGCCTAAAGGAATTAAAAAGCCTAGTTGTTTTTTCCAATCTTTGCTAAAAAAACTATTAATCGCTTGTATCAATCTGTTGTATATGCCTAAAATGACTGCTATTGTTCCAGCACTTACTCCAGGAATAAGATCGCTTGTCCCCATAAGGAACCCTCTATAAAGATTTTTCCACTCCATATATTCACACCTTACTTATTGATAATTTAGGTAAAAACATTTCGTTGAAATTAACATCATATTATTTACTAGGTCATATGTCAAGTCCTATGTATAAACAGAAATTAATTGTATTAGTAGAAAGAATAAAACATTCTATTAATTACTAGATTTGTAAGCTTCGGGAACATGATCAACATGATCATTGTATACCGGTAACGTGATACTAACGGTAGTACCAACTGTAACAACACTTTCAATATTGATTGTTCCTTTGTGTTCATTTATGATTTTATTACTGATCGTTAACCCTAAGCCCATCCCTTTTTCTTTCAAGGTGAAGAATGGCTCTCCTATTTTATTGAGTCTTTCTTTCGGTATTCCTATGCCATCATCTACTACTATGACCTTAACAAACTTTTGATCAATATTGTTTACACTAATATCGATCCTTCCCCCTCTAGGCATAGCATCTATAGAATTTTTAATGATATTTATAAAAACTTGGATTAGTTGATTTCTATCACCGAATACTGTTGGGTCATATGAATCATTGCCAAAATCTATGATGATACCTTTCTCCTTCGCTTCATGTGATGTAATATTACAAACATATGATAGCGATTCACTTAATAAAAATGGATTATATTTTTTAGGCTGTGGCTTAGATAGTACTAACAGTTCACTAACAATGTGGTTAATTCTATCCATCTCTGACATGATGATCGAAAGATGATCTTTTGAAGCAGTATTATTTTCTCCCATTAACTGTAGAAACCCTTTAACACCTGTTAGTGGATTTCTAATTTCATGAGCTATTCCAGCCGCCATTTCACCGATTACCGACAATTTCTCTTTTTTCAATAGCATCGCTTCAGTAAGTTTTTGTTGTGTAATATCTCTACCAATAATGACGAGTCCTTTTCTTTCTCCACTATCATAAAACAATGGGACTTTTATCACATCGAAAGTTTTTGTCTCTTCATTAGGTAATATAAATGATTCATCTGCTCTTGTTATCTTCGCTTGCTTCCATGTATCGTTGTCTGATTTCAAACACTCATCGAACGCTTCTTTAAAAAAGGGATTAATTACCCCTAAATCTGCATCTGTTTTCCCAATATAATTAACCTCATTTAAGTGGTAAAGGTCCCGACCGAAATCATTTACCTTCAACCAACGTCCTTCACCATCTTTAAAACAAACGAAATCTGGCATGGAATTGATTAATAAGGATAATTGGTTTTCATCCTCTTCAGCCTTCTTACAATATTCAGTTTGTTTTATGAAACTATATAATAAATATGATGAAACCACTATAAAAATAATAGTTTCTACTAGTTTTAATGCGTAAGGATCATGCATTATGTTAAGAAGAATCAGAATATCATCTATAAAAAAAATCCAAACTATACCACCAATAAAGTATGCCAATACAAGTCGCTTATTTACAATTAATCTTGAATGCATCTACTCACCTTTTTCAACAGTATATACGATGATCATTCGAAATGATTTAGCCTTTAGTAAATCTAGCACATGCAATGTAAGAATAAAATTGTACGATATAAAATAAGCGATGATTAAAACACCGCCTATCATGCCCACCCTGTTGCTTTTTCGCAATAAAACGTATATTCGCATATAACTAACGTTCGGAGCGTATTTTCTACATATCACTTTCTTAAATGTAAGTGTTATGTAAAAGAACCTCACAAAATATACAAATACTCCTCAATAATTAGCTAGAAAGTAGTAGTCAAAATTAATTACATATTAGGTGAATGCATGATAATTCTATTATAGCAGAGATATAATCTATCAGTTGGATTTTTTCACCCTCAAATTAGTATAGAATATAACAAGATTGGTAATAGTGAAAATTTATGAAATATGTTATATAATGGGTGGCAGAGGTGGTTTAATATGACAAATGTGATCAAAAAACATAACTATATTTTGTTCTTGCTGTTAATTAGTATTATTTTAATTGCGAATTTCACTTTATACAACCTTCCATCATTAGAACCAATTCCCGACGCTGCAATTATAGGTTCATTACTTGATTTTATTTTAGTCATTCCTTTGTTAACTTACCTTTTCATTATTCGAAAGCGTTTTTCCATCAAATATATAGGTTTAGTTATTCTTCTCAGTTACGGTGTGGCATACTTAATTGTTCCTAATAATTATTTTAAAGAATTTCCCTTTGTAAACTATTTTGTGATTTTTTGCGAAGCAACTTTTGTATTACTAGAACTGTATATTTTATTTAAAATCGTCTCAAAAATGAAGATTATCATTAAAGACTATAAATCTAACCATTCAAATAGTACCTATTTCCAGCATAATATTAAGCAAACAGCTGAACAACATTTACCTGGAAATCGTATAGTACAAATTCTACTTACAGATATTAGTATGTTTTATTATGCATTCTTTTCATGGCGAAAGAAATTTACGAACCCGTCTGAGTTGAGATTTACGTACCACCATAAGACTAGTATGATTGCCTGTAATATTATGATCATTCATGCGATTGTGATAGAATCAATTGGCCTCCATTACTTTTTACATCAATGGAATGAAGTCGTAGCCTATATTCTTCTTATTTTAAACATTTACAGTGTTCTGTTTATCTTAGCTGAAATACAGGCAACTCGATTGTCTCCTTTTTTATTAACTAAACAAAGCTTGTTATTAACCGTAGGGTTTTCTAAACGTATGGATGTACCACTTGATAAAATTAAAGAGTTTAAGCATTATGATGGTCCAGAACAGATATCAAATAAAGAACTAAATACGTTATTTGATGCAAGAGCGATCGATTTTATAAAAGAAAAACCTTCGTTTGAGATTTTATTAAACGAACCTCAGCAAGTAAAGCTTCTATATGGTATGAAAAAAAATGTTAGCAGAATCATTTTGAATGTCGATCATCCTCAGGATTTTTATGACCAACTTGCTCAATACCTTGGAAATGAAAATTCTACTAAATCATGAAGAAATAGATAACTACAAGCTCAAGGCTGTCGACTAAGTCGACAGTTTTTTTGTATCTTAAAAAATAACGATCTCCGTCTACAATGTTAGCGTAACTTTTAGTCTACTAGAATAAAATATGATAGATCAACTTTCTATAAAATCCAACGGGTTAACAGCATTGGTTTTATTAATATTCCATCGACCTTTGTGAAGTTCAAAATGAAGATGCTGCCTTGAAGCATAACCCGTTTCACCCATATATCCTAATAATTGACCTTGTTTTACTAGTTTATTCACCTTTACCTTTCTTGTCCCTAGTTCTAGATGTGAATATACTGTCTCCCACGTTTGACCATTAATATGATGAACAACAAAAATGACTTCTCCATAGCTTTTTGATGTATACGAACGACTAACCTTCCCATTAGCAACTGCTAAAATCTCGGTTTTACCCGATTGAGAAATGTCAATACCGTGATGATTTGGCCTACGCTTTGTCCGAAAACCGGAAATAATTTTACCTTTACTAGGTCTTATAAACACAAAATTAACCTCCCCCTTTTTCAATATAATAGTAATTACTTGTACTAAAGGTTCTCTTTCTTATGTAAAATACATGTTTATCATGGGTATAAGCATTGCATGATTAACTTAGCTGAATTTCCTATTATATATCATGTAAACTTCGTCTTCACGTAAGAAAGTCAGCAGGAGACTATACTCCACCTAATGAAGAATTAGGGTTCATGTATAGTACAATTTTCACAATAATTAAGTGAGCAGTTTTTCTTCACAAAAAGAAAAGGCATGAGGTCGGTTTATTACCGCTCATGCCTAGATAACACCTAAATACTGAGTCTAACTCGGTCAGAACTACAATGAATGGGTCTCATAAAAAGAACTTTCTTATTGACCTCTTCTAGCAAAATCTACAAATTTGAACTTATCCATTCGATGTCTAGATTCTGTATATTGAAATAACTTAGCATCATCTAAATATACATAATTTTTGACTACAACAATGTGTCGATCACCATTTAAATCTAAGTGATGCTTATCTTCCTCCGTTGCCTCTTCAACTGTAATTTCTTTCTTTGCAAAGCTTATTTTGTAATTCAATTCTTTCTCTAAATATTCATAGATAGAATTCTTACAAATTTGCTTCGTTAATGTCGGTACGATTTTCTGAATAAAATAATCTTTATCCAAAATAATTCTCTCTTCATTGATTTCCCTAACTCGCACGACTTCCCATACTTTTTCAGTTGATGATATATTCAATTGATCTTGAATATAAAGGTTAGGTTCACTTAAAAAGACCTCATGAACATGTGTTGCTAATTGCCCTTCCATCTTTTGAGCAATTTCTTTAAAGCTTACTAGCTCTGATACCGGGAATTGAAGCTTTCGTAAATCCAACACGATAGACCCTTTACCCTTCACTTTTTGAATATAGCCGTTTAACGATAACAAATTCAAGGCTTTTCTAATCGTTTCTCTTGATGTATCATAATTTTTTGCTAAATCATGTTCAGATGGTAACTTTGTATTCGGTTCTATTTCTCCACGTTGAATCTTTCCTGTAATATCGTTATATATTGCATTATATTTGTTTTGTCTCATATTAAATCACCAAATTTATTGTATCATCATTTTGTCAAGTGATAAATAATCGATTCATACGGCCTTAGTTCGATATTATTAATGTTCATTGGTGAACCATCATAATTTGATAATAATATACTGTTAGAATAGCCATTTATTTCGACCGTTTCAGGTAAAAGAAAAGGAGCTTCTTTAGCATAAAAATTATTTATCACTAACAATTTTTCATTCTTAAAACTTCTCACATACGCGAAAATATACGGATGATCTTCTAAAATTAGTTGAAAATCCCCATATGTGATGATGTCATACTTTTTCCTTAATGAAATTAGTTTTTTATAATGATAGAAGACAGAATTGTTATCACGTAGAGCTTGAACTGCATTTATATGTTTATAATTAGCAGAAACATTAATCCAAGGTGTTCCTTCTGAAAAGCCAGCATTTTTGCTATTATCCCATTGTATAGGTGTTCTTGAGTTATCTCTAGATTTTTGTTTTAAAATGTTGATTATTTCGTTCTCTTTCATTCCTTCCTTCTTTTTAATCTCGTACATATTCAACGACTCTACGTCACGGTAATCCTCTATGCGATCAAAGTTAGGATTTGTCATTCCAATTTCTTCTCCTTGATATATATAAGGTGTCCCTTGCATCATATGAATCGTTGTTGCTAGCATTTTAGCAGATTCCTTATGGTACCTTTGATCATTACCAAATCTTGATACAATTCTTGGCTGGTCATGATTACACCAAAACAAAGCATTCCAGCCACCACCTTTGATCATTTCACTCTGCCATGTGGACAAAATTTGTTTTAGTTGCAAAAAGTTAAAATTTGCAACCTCCCATTTCTCTCCATTTGGATAATCAACCTTTAAATGATGAAAATTAAAGGTCATATCAAGTTCCTGTCTGTTTGGATTTGTATATTTAATACAGTGGTCAATCGTTGTTGATGACATCTCGCCGACTGTCATACTATCGTACTTTGAAAACACTTGTCTATTCATCTCATGTATAAACTCATGAACACGTGGACCATCGGTATAAAACTTCCTTCCGTCCCCTGTAGCACCTGATCTGGTTATGTCATCATTAGGAAATTGCTGATCTTTAGAAATAAGATTAATGACATCTAAACGAAAGCCGTCAACTCCTTTTTTAAACCAAAAATGCATCATCTTATATACATGTTCGCGAACTTGTTCATTTTCCCAGTTTAAATCTGCTTGTGTAATGTCGAACAAGTGTAAATAGTATTGACCTGTTTGATCATCAAGTTCCCAGGCTGAGTTACCAAACTTTGATTTCCAATTATTTGGTTCCTTTCCCATATCATCATGCCATATATAAAAATCACGATATTTATTTTTCATACTTTCACGTGACTGTTTAAACCAAGCATGCTCAGTCGATGTATGATTTACAACAATATCCATAATAACCTTCATATTTCTCTTGTGTGCTTCAGTTAATAATAAGTCAAAGTCAGCCATCGTTCCATATTCCTCATGAATACTAAAATAATCACTAATATCATAACCATTATCTCGCTGTGGGGATTTGTATATAGGTGTTAGCCATATGATGTCTACACCAAGTTCAGTTAAATAATCAAGCTTAGAAATGATTCCCTGTAAATCACCTACACCGTTTCCAGTTGTATCTTTGAAGCTTTTTGGATAAATTTGATATACTACAGATCTCTTCCACCAAGGGTCTTTCATTTTGTTACCACCTATCCTTTTGTTGAGTAATCTTGGATGCATTAATCATCGATTGTATTGATGACCATTTCATCGTTTCATTTACCTACTAATTCCTAGTCATACATATCCTGACCTTATAATTACTTATATTCTCTTTATAAAATCTACCACTGAGCTCAATAACTACACAAAATGAGCATCGCAGAAAAAGCTTTGCTTTTTCTGCGCTCAATCATCGTTTAGGATAAATTCACTAAAAAGAATATTTTAGTAAACACGGCTATATCAAATGAAGTTAAAAAATGAGTTATAAGGATTTTATATCCGACCTGTAACCTTTCAATCAAGTGGAAGATAGACGCCGTCTATTTTAAACAATCTCATGTGTACTTGAACATCTTAATTAGCTTTTCTTTAGTTTACCGTATACTATTGTTAATACAAACGGGACTACTAATACGATTGCCATACCTATAAAAAATGATATCCACTTATCAGGTACAATTGATAAAAATCCTGGAAGACCTCCTACACCTATAGAGAAAGCTTGAACAGCATTTATTGTAATAAATAAACCTGCTATTGCTGAACCAAGTATTGCAAAAAGAAACGGGTATTTAAACCGAATATTAACACCAAACATAGCTGGTTCTGTAATTCCTAAAAATGCTGAGATCCCTGATGTAAGTGATAACCCTTTTAGTTTTTCATCTTTTGATACTACCATCATAGCAAACGCTGCAGACCCTTGAGCAATATTCGATAAAGCAAGAATTGGCCATAAGAATGTTCCACCAGTACTACCTATCAGTTGTATATCTACTGCTAAGAAAGTATGGTGCATCCCTGTTACTACTAGTAATGCGTAAAGTCCACCGTATAATAATCCACCTAATGCTGCAAATTTATCAAAAACCAATACTAACCCATCTGTAATACCATTCCCAATTGCGAAAGTAATTGGACCAATAATAATAAATGATAAAAACCCAGTGACTAATAAAGTAATTGGTGCAACTAATAAAAGTTTGAAAGCATCCGCTATCCTCTTATTTAAAAACAGCTCAATCTTGGCTAATACAAATGATGCTATTAATACAGGTAACACTTGACCCTGATATCCTATTTTTGCTACGTCTAAACCGAATAAATTCCAGTAAGGAACTTCGTTATTTGCTAACGCATCTCCATAAGCCCATGCATTAAGTAAACCGGGATGAACAAGCATTAGGCCGAGCACTATACCGAGTAACGGACTTCCACCAAAACGTTTTACAGCTGACCAACCAATTAGACCAGGTAAAAAAACGAACGCAGTATTAGCAATTAAATTTATAATATCAGCAATATCTTTCCATTGTGTATGAACGTCTATTAAAGATTTCTCATCATAAAAAATACCTGGACCAGTTAGAATATTATTAATCCCCATTAATAACCCCGCGGTAACGATGGCAGGTAAAATAGGTATGAAAATATCTGCTAACGTTTTAATCATTCGTTGAATTGGGTTTAATTTCTTTTCGGCAACTGTTTTAATCTCTTCTTTAGTTGAACTACCTATTTCGGCCATTTCTACGAGTTGTTTATATATTTTATCTACTAAACCTTGACCGATAACAACTTGGAATTGACCATTCGCAAGAAAAGTACCTTTTACAATTTCTATTTTTTCTAAAGCTTCCTTATCTACGATATCATCATCTCTTAACGCAAACCTTAATCTTGTAACACAATGTGTTGCTGCCTCAATGTTTTCTTTCCCACCTATTGCATTAATAATTTGCTCAACTTGTTGTTTTTCCCCCATCATCTCACCCTCCTGATATCGCTTACATATTAAGTAAACTTGTATATACAAATTACACTTAAAGTATAAACCTGTATATACAAGTAGTCAATGATAATTTTTCATATGCTAATTAAGTATTATTACCTTAATATTAGGATCTTTCCTCAACTTTGTTGTGATAGTTCCTAAAATTGACAATAAAAACAGCATTTTACTCACCAATCATCGTTTTATAGAAGAAAAAAGCCCCGAAACCTAGTTGTATACGCGTTTATTTCCTAGTAGGAAAAACTACATTTCATATGAAAACAACTTAATATAACTTATTAATAATTGCTAAAACTTATAAACACTTGATTATTTTATTATTTTTACTTATAATCACTTATAACAACTGTGTAAAAGGATGTGATATTTTGTTCCAAGAGGAAAGAATGCTTGCCATTCTTAATTACTTAAAAATCCATAAAAAGATAAGCGTTGATGAAATTTGTCAACAATATAATGTTTCACGTGATACTGCTCGGCGTGACCTTGTCAAGCTTGAAGAAAAGCAAGCTATCTTGCGCACAAGAGGTGGAGCAATTCTACCAACTTTAAATAATGAAATTAAAAGTTATAAAGACAGACTACATCTCCTTTCTAAAGAGAAAGAAGCAATTGGTAGAGTAGCAGCCACGTTAGTAAATGATGGCGAAATTATTATTATGGATGAATCTACAACCGTCCAAGCTTGTGCAGAGTTTCTTCAAGCTACAGATTGTACAGTAGTAACAAATTCAATTAGTCATTCATTAATCTTGTCCAATAACCCTGGAGCAGACATATACTTGCTAGGTGGTCAATTAAATAAAGAACACCGTTTTCTGTATGGTTCATCCACTGTAGAAAAACTTTCACACTACAACGTTGACAAAGCATTTATTGGTGTTACTGGCATATCAAATCGCGGTCTGACCATTGCGCATGAAGAGGATGGATTTGTAAAAAAGAAAATGATTGAGCAAGCAACTGAAGTAATCGTTTTAGCTGATTCAACCAAATTTCATACACAGGCTTTTTTTACATTTGCAGCATTATCACAAATTGATGTGATCATCACTGATCAAACAATTGATGAATCACTCATGAAAGTTCTGGATGACCATGATGTTGAAGTATTAGTTGCCTCTTCACAAATGTTAAATTTATAAGGCTCTTTTCGTGTCTGTGTTGCTTTGTCACCTACTTTTGAGTAACTGATGAGTAATATATCATTTTTATAATAGTTAGCGAAGAAAAGAGCCACGACCGTGTTGTGTACGTGTTTTCTTCTTAATACTAAAAACAACTATTATTGCTAAGCCATTTATAAGGCTCTTTGCATATACTTTGTTGTTATTTTTGCAAAATTATTATAAAAAAAATTTAATACACTCGACATCTTTTTCGGAAGAAAAAGATGCCACGAACACAAGTTTTGTCTGTGTTTACTTCTTCACACGAACAACAACTATCATTACGAACAACCATTTATAAGACTCTTTTCTTATACTTTGTTGTTTTTGTCACCAAATTATCATAGTAAGAAAGGATTTAATACGTTTGACATCTTTTTTCAGAGAAAAGATGCCACCTAATTTAGTCGTATACGTTTTTAATTTTTTGTACGAAAGATAACATTCTATACAATAGCAGCCATTCATATAGAATTCAGGAGGAGAAGGGGCATGAAATTACTTGCAATAGATCTTGATGGCACCCTACTAAATCATAAGAAGAATATTAGTAAAGTAAACTTAGCTGCAATTAAAGATGCTCAGGACAATGGTGTAGAAGTTATCATTGCAACAGGAAGAGCATATTTTGATGCCCATAAAATATGTAGAGACGCTGAGTTATCAACAAAGATCATTAGTTCAAATGGGGCGATGATTCATACAGAAAAAGGTGAACTACTGCATTCATTTGCTATGGAAAATAACGTAGTTGAACGAAGTATCAAGTTTCTAGAAGACACCGAACTCTATTACGAGGTTACAACAGATAACAGAATATATACTCCACATCGTTGTCGTGATGTTTTGGCTATCGAGGTAGACCGTTTAACAAGTGCAAACCCAGAAATAAGTAAAGAAAAACTTCTTGCCGATACGCAAAAACAATTTACTCAAACAGGCTTTACGTTTGTTAATCACTATCAAGATATTCTTCATACAAATGAAGCATTTTATAACATCCTTGCTTTTTCCTTAGATGAGGAAAAGCGACAACAAGGATGGGCTTATTTCACAGAACAAGAAAACCTCACTGTTGTTTCATCAGCAGATAATAATTTTGAACTTCAACATCATGAAGCATCTAAAGGAAATGCAGTACAGCTTGTGGCAAATATGCTAAACATTCCACTTAGCGAAACAGTAGCAATTGGAGATAGCCATAACGATTTGTCGATGCTTAAAAAGGTTGGATATAGTGTTGCAATGGGAAACGCAAAACAAGAGATTAAAGATATTTGTCATATGACGACATTACTTAATGATGAGCATGGTGTCGCACATGCCATTATTCATAAGATTAACGAAAAAATATCATTATAAATACAGCTTAGAACAACTGACCGGCGTAACCATAGGGCGTCACGGTCAGTTGTTTTCGTTATCACTATTATTTTGTTGCTTGCATACACACTTCGTAAAATTTATCTGGCTCTTCAAAATTGGGTGAATGAGCTGATTTTTCAAACCACACGAGTTCTTTTTTTGGCGCTTTTAAATGCTCATAATATTCTTCAGCAAGCTCAAACGGTGTAGTGTAGTCATAACGTCCAACACAAATATACACTGGTACTTTCATTTCATCCACTTCGCTTAGTAAATCCATCGCCATCAGCTCATCCCATAGCTTACTGTTGGAAAAAGAAAATTTATTATATCTCATAAAGCGTAGCCAATCTACAATAGAATATTCTCTATAAGATGCCGATTTACGCATGGACTTAATCATGGTAGATCCATGAACAGCACCACCAAATTTATCTAACCACTTTCTCTGAATAACGATGTCAGTAAATTTATCATATGGTGGATATCCAATTTTTTCTAACTGCTTCTGTGCCTTGCTATTCTTTGTTCTATGAGCCTTCTCAAGTGTAAAACGATAAGAGATTTCTTCATTTTTCACCATATTCACAAATTGACCAACACCGATATATGCATGTATTAGCTCAGGGTGCTTCTTGACAAATAACGATCCTAATAGACTTCCCCAGGAATGCCCGACTAAGTATAATTTCTTTTGATTAAATCTCTGAAGAAGTAATACTACTAACTCGTGTACATCTGAGAGGAATTGGCTAATATTTAAACTGTCAATTTGAATTTCTTTTGAGTAAGATTTTCCTGCACCCCTTTGATCCCAGTTCACGACTACAAAATCTTCCTCTAGCTTTTGCTGAAGTTTTGGAGCATACCCTATTTGAGCAGCACCAGGTCCCCCGTGTAAAAAAAGTATTAGCGGTTTATGTTTATTTTTTCCCCTTATAAGAATGCATTGTTCGACTCCACCGATCCTAATCATTTCCAACGAAGCAATACTATCTTGAATAATTTGTTTGTTAGCATCAATAAAATTTGGCGTTTTTGCTTTTAACATTTTAATTTATCCTCCCTTACGCTACGTAGTTAGGTATTGTACATAAATGTCTTTGACTATTATCTTTAAATAATATGCTAAATAATTCCAAAGATAAACTAGCTTCAGAATGAGTTTAATTCATCCTATAGGCTGATTAGCAATTAACTAAAAGATATATAGTTTTTTCTAGAAGAAATATAGCTATTGTAATTGTTCAAATTGGTGAATGTGGAAACACTACAGCAATTTATGATGCACTAAGCTCTAGAAGAGATTAGTAGAATAGTGGGGTTTACATAATAAGTAGCTGATCAATAGAAAGAATATTTAAAATCAAGTATGAAAATACGAAGTAAAACGAGTTTTAAAGCTAGATGGAGAGATACTTATTTTTGATAAGTTCGCTCCAAAGGGAAAGTAACTTTCTATATTAATACAAATACTTAGACACTTTATACAAAGGTTAGGTACTGATATTGGAAGGGACTTTAACAAGTTTTACGACAACACATTGAAATTCATCGCAAGAAGTTATATTTAAATATCAAAAAAGATGTGAAGAAAAGTGTAGTTTGTGAAAAATTAAAATCCTACCCATTTTGTTTTTTCACAAAATGAGTAGGATTTTGGTTTGTTTGACTTAAGTCCGTTTCTATACCGTAGAACTTAATTCCATAATGGTATGAAGGATTATGCTACCCTTACATATGTTTGTTAAAGAACTCACTTACAGCTCTGTACACCTTAAGCTCATTTTCCTTTTTAGAAAAACCGTGCCCTTCATCTTCTAAAACAATATACTCGACTTCTCGCCCTTTCTCCTGTAATGCTTGAACAATTTTATCTGACTCAGCTTTAACAACACGAGGATCATTTGCACCTTGTATGACGAGCATAGGTTTTGTCATATTTTCTAAATATGTGATCGGTGAATACTCAATTAATTTCTCTTTATCTTTTTCAGGGTCTCCTACCCACTGGTTCATAACAGGTTTCCAATGTTCTGGTACCGAATTAATGAAGGAAAACAGATCACTAGGTCCAAAAATGTCTACAACAGCTTTGAAGTATTCTGGATGTCTACCATGGAGGAGCAACGACATGTACCCTCCAAAGCTTCCACCCATAAGAAAGATTTTATCTCTTTCAGCATAGCCATTATTTATGAGAAACTCTATGCCTTCGACATTATCAAGCCGCGGTCCATGCCCCCAGTCACCTTCAACCATTTTGGTAAATTGCAAACCATAACCAGTTGATCCTCTGAAGTTTGGAGCAAATATACTAAACCCTTCATTAATAATATATTGAAACACACCTCTAAAGAATTTTCGTTCTGCAGCTTGTGGTCCTCCATGTGGCCAAAAAACTACGTGACCATTACTGTTTTCAGGCTTTGCTTTGAAAAAGAGTGATTCAATTTCCAGACCATCAAATGATTTATATTTCAGTACTAGAGGATCAACTAGCTGTTCCTCGTCTACACCTAACACTCGGTTATTAGTCAATGATACCCATTCATTTGTACCAGTCTCTTTTACATATATATTCCAAGGCTTTGTCGCAGCTGTACCTAACAAATAAATATTACCTTTTTCTGAAACTGATAGCTGTTCGACCTTTCCAACAGGAAGTTGTATTTCTTTTAATTGACTTGACTTAAGATCGTATACATATAAATGGTCTTCAACACCTTTTTCACTCACTACATATAATTGCTTTTGACTGTCATTATATTTAATAGTGTTAAAGCTTTCATCTTGTAAAGAAACCACCTTACTAAATTTTCGATTTACGATATCAAATTTTGCTATATATGAAAAATCTTCATTGTAATCAGTAAGGAAAAAGAGCTCTGAATCAGATACATAAACTACATCGTTGACCGTATGTTGATTCTCAGAATCTGGTGTTAATGAAAATAGTTCTTCATCTGTTTTTACATATGCTAACGTATGTGTATTTGAGAAATGCTTAATTAAAACCATATTTTCTTCATTTGGACTAATACCAGCTAAATATGTAGCCGCTCCATCTCCGTCTACTACTACCTTTTCTTCTCCTGAATCCATTTGATAACAGTACCCTTTTAAGTATGTTGGGTCATCCTTCGTAGAAGAATAATATAGTCTTTTCCCATCTTCTGACAAAATAGGGTTGATGTGTTGGTGCCCCTCTGCCGTTCTTAGGGGATTTAGGTGTCCACCATGAGGAGGAATCATATATAGTTGAGTATTTTCGTCCCCTTCATGATCAAATGCTGCAATAACAAACTTTCCAGCTTTGTCGTAACGAAGGTCGTGACAACTTTGATCATTAAATGTAAGCGGATAAGGAAACTGGTTAGGTAAATCCATTCCCCACAAATTGAATTTCCCACTAATGTTCGTGCTAAAAATAAGCTGACTTTCATTATTATTCACGACAAAATTTTGAATTCTGTACGCACGTAAAAACTGTTCGACATCAGGTTTCTTAAATGTTAGCATATTAATCTCCCCTTTAATAAATGTATACACATCTACTATTATAAATCTTAATAATCACACTGTCTTATAATAGAGGTTGGATTTTATCTCCGTCTAGAGAATGATTTTGAGTATAGCTTACAGTATTTTATGAATATGATCATTTATTCATCCTGAGATTCGTTCTATTGATGTGGTAAGAGTCATATCCCTCACCTGTTAAGTTACAGGCTCATCAAGAAAATCAACATAAAAGTTTCATAACACTACTCTTAATCAATTTACAAAATTTGAATGGAGATGATATATAAGAGTTTTATAAAATGCTTTCGCGTACGGGGGTTCATTTATACAGTGTAGGAGATCATGTTACTTAGCTAGATTAGTTGAATTCACATGAATAAGTACATTAATGCCTATCCTCCATCCACTCTCTTTTCGCTTCTGCAAAGCACGTAGGAGTTTCATATAAGCGAACAAACTCAACCCTAGCACCTTTCAATTTATCTTTTCTCATTTCAATTGACTCATGCATTTGCTCAAAAATCCATACAACCATGTTTTCTGCTGTAGTATTCATCGGGGGCAACATTTCATTTATATAACGATGATCTAAGAAAACTTCAATGTTATTTGTCCATATATCTTTGATTTCTCCAAAATCTATTACTAATCCTATGTCATTAACGAAACCACTTATACCAAAAACAACTTTGTATGTGTGACCGTGCAAATTTTTACACTTTCCATCATAACAATGTAAATGGTGTGCAGCATCAAACGTAAATTCTTTGCTTACTAATACACGTTTTGTATGATATTTTAGTTGACTTCTATGAATATCCTTATCAATTTTTTGAAGTTTATTAACAATATTAAATCCATACATGCTGTAAAAATCCCTTCTGATTGCATTTATTTTTTACCTCTTAAATGTTAACAAATTTTTAATTTTGCATGAATGGACAAATTGTGAACGATAAACTTAACAACCACGAACTGCAATTACTATAGCGATTCATTATATTGCTCATAAACAATTATTATTCTTATCATTCATTCACTATTTCTATCAAAAAAAGATACGTCATCTAAAAAAAGATGACGTATCTCTATGAGATCATTATTAGTTATTAACAGCTTCTTTTAATGCTTTACCTGCAACAAATGCTGGTACTTTGCTTGCAGAAATTTGAATCTCTTCACCTGTTTGGGGGTTACGCCCTTTTCTTGCAGCACGTTCACGGACGACAAAATTACCAAAACCAATTAGTTGGACCTTTTCTCCTTTAGTCAATGGCTCCTGAATTGCGTACAATACAGCATCTACTGCCTTCGCAGCATCTTTTTTGCTTAACTCCGCCTTCTCTGCTACTACATTTACTAATTCTGATTTATTCATAATCTTTCAATCTCCCTTAGTTTAATTTTTTTCACTAACATATTGCCCTAGCTTAAGGGAAAATATACGTGGTTATATAAAAACTTCCATAAACCTGTTGAATTTATTCTTTCTTTGTTGATTGTATATTCGATTCTTTATTCGTTATCTCTGAAAATGCATGCTGTGCAAGGGTTCCAATTACAGCATCATCCATTGGTGGATTATGAAGTCCTGCTCGAACATTACGATAATATCTCTCGAGTGGTCGGTCGTTAAACAAGCTTTGGGCACCTAAAATACGCATTGCCTTATCTACTACCGAGATTGCACTATTCGTCACCACATGTTTTACTGCACCTAATTCAGGAATAAGCAATTGTTTATGTTGAGATGTATCGTATCGTTCTGCAACTGAATACATAAAATGGCGTGCTTGCATAAGTTCTAGCTCCATTTCCCCTGTCATTCTTTGGATGTTTGGTAGTTCACTAATTGGTCCACTTATACTACTAGGTGAATATGTATGAGCAAAATGCAAGGCATAATTACGTGCCGCTATAGCTATACCCATATAACAGGCAGGAATATGAAGTAACCATCCATTTGCTAAACCTTTTCTTTCCCTCGTATTCCTTTCAACTAAAAATTTTTCTTCTACCTCAACTTGGTCTAAAACAAGATCATGGCTGCCAGTTCCACGCATCGACATCGTATCCCATGCTTCCTCAATTCGAACTCCAGTTGAGTCACGTGGTATTAAAAATTCACATAATTGATCATCAACAGCTGCACTAACAAGAAAGAAATCCAATGTAGGAGCCATCGTAGTAAAGGTTTTTCGTCCATTAATAATCCAGTTTGAGTTCTTTTTTTTAGCATAAGTTTGTGGTTTGCCACCCCGTGTAGGACTTCCAGTTTGCCGTTCAGTTGCAGCTCTATTAATCAGCTTTCCTTTTTTCACTTGATCACAAAGATAGGTTAACATATTATGCGCCCATCTACTTTTTTCAGTTATATCCATGACGCAACCTATATGCCAACCAATTGAGAGTGCTGTAGCTCCATCGCCTTGTGCGAGCCTTTCCTGTAGCAAAACAAGCTCATACAATGAGATATTTTGCCCCCCAAATTGTTTAGGAATCGTTAATGATGTATATCCAGCTTCCTTTAGTTGTTCAATATTGTTAAATGGAAATGTTCCATGAATATCATAATGTTTCTCACGTTTTGCAAATTCGTCTGCAAGCTTACCCACCTTGTTATACCACTCTTGTTGAAAGGGAGTTTTCACAAAATCTAAACCCATGTTGGTTCACCTCAACGTTTTTTTATGCTTTTTCATACATTTTTTTACAACTTTTGCTTAAGGGTCTTATCGTAAACTTTTGTTGCTATTATAACGAAATTTGTAACAAAAAAAGTAGCTTTATATGTTATCCACCATATTAGACAAGAAAAGACGCCAAAAACTATAGTTGTGTACGTACTTATTTCCTAATAAGTCAAACACCAATCAATGCGATAGCAACCTTGTTTATTTCATACTAATATAAGAGGTTTTATGCAAACATTATCGTTTTATAGAAAAAACACGTCAAAACTCTATGTTCAGTTTGTTTCTTAATATGATAACATCAATTAATGTAAAAGCAGCCTTTAGAATAGTTTATCAAATATAACCTTATTCTGACGGATAACCTTTTTTCAGTTCAAGTAAAAAAGCCTCTTTTCCAATAAGGCATTTAAGAGGCTTTTACGACTGTACATATTAATATATGTGATTGTTTTATTTTTTGGTACTAATTATACTTTTACCGATAGGTGTTAAGTCATTTTCGAAATCCTTAAGAGGTATTTCAAAACTTGGCAAACCTGATGAATATGATGATAATTCGTAGGCTTTAAATTGAACGACAATCGCATTGTCCTTAATAAAATAATTAAAGTTTACGTCAAGACGATCTACTGTAACTAGTGCATCTTCAAAATAACCTTCAGGTTGTTTAGAGATTTCTTCTTTAATCTTATTGTTTATTTCTTTTTGAAAATGAAAGTCTGATTTAAATAAGTCACTCACATAGATCACTTCACCTGTTTCTAAATTAAAGTTATATCCAACAATTTCTGTATTTGAGTGTGCTCCTCCAGTATATTGTGTGTATGTGACTGGTATACTGACAATCTTATCATTATTAAACGTCACTTCATAAGTTACATCACCACTAAAGCCAAATGACACTTCACCGTTAAGGTCTAAATACGTTTGGGCAAATTGATTACGCAGTCTATTTTTAAAGTCTATGATTTCATAGTCCATTATCGTATTAATTCTTTGTAATGAAGAAATATTACTTTCATTTTCAATTACTGGGATGTTAATCGTAAATGTTGAAGAAATTTCTTCTAAATTCTCGCTTGCTGTTTTATTAATAATTGCTAGATTGTTTTGATTCTTATCAGCTTTTACTAGTACTGATTCTTTTGCTTTAGCCTTTTCAGGTACTTGCATAAAGCCAGTCACTGTACCTCCTACAAGCAATGCAGACAATACAGTTGTTACTATTACTTTGTTTCGTTTCATGTTAAGTTCCCCTTTTCATTCTTTTCTCTATTTTTATCCTCCATTTCATTTTAATAGCAAAAGGAGAATGATTAGTTACAAACAAGTTACAATATTGTTTTTATAGGATCTTTTCGTGAACTTTGTTGTTATTATCACCAAATTTGTGTTATAACAAGTGGCTTTGTATGTTAGTCATCGTGTTAAGAGTAGAAAAAATGCTACGAACGCTAGTTGTGTACCTACTTAAACATAATATTCTACCAGCTAATTTAGGTATATGTAGAGAACAGCCGGTAATAAAGGTTGATGTTCGATAAAGCTTTTAACCTTGATATAAATTTTTTGCCCCCGTCGAGATTATAAGACGGAGGCAAAAATGTATTGTTAATACAATTATGTCTTTGTATGATGATAAGTTAAAAACATGATAAGTTTTATCCCTAAAAGTCATCACAATAAAAACCTCATTTTCATAACAATCCAGTGACTGTCCTTCCAAAGACTATTTTCGCATTAATTGAACCTAATAATCCTTGAGAAAAATTAATTAAAGCTCCTTTTTATTTATAAATTGAATATATTAAAGATCAATATACACCATTCGCACTAAATACAATTTATGAAAAAAATTCACGGGTGATTTCTATCATTTTTTCTGCGCACTCTACAACAGTCCAATGACCACAATTATCGATTTCTACTATTCTGGCATGAGGGATAGATTTTATCAACAAGTCTTCAATTAGAGCTGGTGTTAAAATATCATGACTACCTTGGGCTACTAGAATTGGTATATTTGACAGCAAATCTAACTTTGGTGATAAGTCAAAGTTGTTTAGTATATCCTTTCCTATCATTTCATTAACTACATGATTATTAATGGTTTCTTCTTTACGGTTTAAGGCTTCTGTATTATAAACATAATAAGGGTCTAAGATATTAAAAATTTGATCCAGAGCCGAATGATCAGTTTTTAATCTCACTTCTAATTTGGCCAATTTGTCTTTTGCCTCTTTGGACAGTTTTTTCTCTACTTCTCTTCCAAACGTTTCAAACCCTTCTTTTGTTACTCCGATTGCAGCAGTCAATAGTATTTTGTTTACTCTGTCAGGATATGTTGTTGCATATAATAATGCAAGCATTGATCCCCAAGACTCACCAAATAAGTTAAGCTTGTCATACCCTAATTTTTCACGTAGTAACTCTAGTGTGTTTACTTCATCTGCCATAGAATAATTATGTTGTTTAGATCCTTCTGATTTACCACAACCTCTTTGATCGTACAATATTAACTTAAAATCTTTCGCTAATGGGAGAATATGTGGTAAAAAGAAGCGATGTTCACTTCCAGGACCTCCATGAAGAAAAACAATCGGCTCGCCTTCACCAACACAAGTCGTATAAAAATTACTCCCATTAATCTTTATGTATTTTTCAGAATGTTTCAAACCCTTCACTTATTCCCCTCCTAAATATAGCTAACTCAAAATCAATATAAGGTTAACTTCTAGTTTTCTAATTACAAAATATTGTAATTTCTTTAGAACCGCTCTCTTTTTCGCTTTATTCCATTTATGAGCGGCACGAACTTCGAATATTCGAACTTTCTATTTTGGTTTTGATAGCCTCCACCATTTATTTACCTTTAACCTGTCCTCAGGCTATATTCTACAAAAGTTAATACATCTTTTTCATAAGGTAGTTTTCGTTTAAATTGTTGCTTTCTTGATCATCTATTCATAGATCAATATAAGAGGGTATAGTTAATTTCACTAAAAACTCTTCTTAAACTACGCATTATAACTATTTGTAACTGTTGTGTAATTTACTAGGTGAAGAAACACTCACTATAACACTTCCATTCATATACTAATTATCAAAATATTCCTTTATTAACGTAAAATATCTGATAAGTGGAAAAATTGTTGAAAGGGGGTTTACCACTGTGATTATGAGAAGGACGAGTTTGCGTCCGAGAAGGTGCCTTTTCCCTGGCTATAGATGGTGTGGACCAGGCTGTAGTGGACCTGGTGCTCCAATCAATGATGTTGATGCAGCATGTAAGGCACATGACGAATGCTACCGTATATACGGCAGAACTTATGAATGTGATTTAATGTTTGTTCGCCAACTACGCCCGAAAGTCAATCCCTATACAGAAAAAGGACGTCATGCTCAACTAATGTATAACTTTATGAAGTCTCGATTGTAAAAGTTCCACAACAAAAAAACGCTATCGTTTTGCTACTGACGATGTCTATGACATAGCTTGAATGGCGGTTTAACATACAGCGAACAACTATTTATCTCGTTTAAAAGTACCTACCTAAGAATTGAAGAAAATTAACAGATATAAAAGGGCTGCTTCTATTCAGATTCAGCCCTAATCATCGTACATGTTTACATTTTTATGTCCGGCTCACACCAAAACTATTATCAGCTTAATCATGTTCAATATACTTAAAATAATCAAAATCGGCATGCTTCTGTTGACCAGTCAAGTCTTGTACTGCCATGCCAATAAACGCCCCTGTGAAAGCTAATTCAGTAGCGGAACCATCTTCATAATTAGTGATGTAATCATCAGAAAGAATACTAGCATCCAATTCAGGACCGATTTTTTCCCATCGGACACTATCTTCCGAATAATAGAATTGTAGATTTTGGTGATCGACAGTTATTTTAAAAAATATGTTAGCCGACTCTCCAACTGAAACCTTCTGAAAACTCAGTTCATTATATCTACCCTTATCACTGCTAATCAAGCCGATATGCTTACCTAATTCTTCATCATGACTTATATATAAGTAATAGTGATTATTCGTATTATAGTAGTACACTAACCCAGCCATTTGTTGAAAATTTGTCGGGTCAAATTGCACGGCTGTCTCCGCTTCAAACGTAAATGCTTGCTGCCTTCTAGCAAGTAGACTTTGTTTATGAATTGAGTTCAGCGACTCTCTGCCTTTCATTCTTAAATAGCCTGGTCTTGTCGTCAATGAAACCCACTCCTCACTTGCAAAATCGCGCAATGCACTAAGATGGATATTCATTTGGTCTTTATTAAAGTGATCGATTTCACATTGTTCTTCCAAGTAGTGTTCAGATAATTGCGGGGCAATGACCTCAACTTTTGGGTTATTCCCTTCTTGAAGCCTTAACCAGCCATCGTCAGTCCAATACACCTTCTGTATCGCTGTCTCACGTCCTAATATACACCTCATTTGTGGCTTAAGAGGACGACTACATAAATGGACGATATACCATTCATTTGATTGGGTCTTCACTAGACTGGCATGTCCGGCTTTCTGTAATAGTAAGTCAGCATGATTCCTTGACGTTAACATGGGATTTAATGGATCAACTACATACTCACCTAGTAAAGATTTCGAACGAGCAATTGTAACAGCATGCTCGTACCCTGTTCCACCTTCAGCTACCATTAAATAATAATCATCATCTTTTTTATACAGATGAGGGGCTTCAGTGCAACCAAGTTCTGTTCCTTTAAAAATTTGACGGGTTGGACCTATTAGCCTTTGCTCTTGTTCTGAATACTGTTGCATAACGATTCCATGAAAAGGATTTTTGTCCTGTCGATGATCCCACACCATATTTAGTAGCCATTTCTTTCCGTCATCATCATGAAACAATGATGGGTCGAACCCACTACTATTCAAATAAACGGGCTCTGACCATGGACCCATAATGTCCTTTGCAGTAATGAGGTAATTATGTGTATCTTTATATGCCCCAGTTAAGCTTTTTACGTTTGTGTATACAAGATAAAATACTCCGTTTGCATAACTAAGGCAAGGAGCCCATACGCCACCCGAATCGGGATTTCCAATCATGTTCAATTGACTTTTGCGTGTTAAAGGATGAGTCAACAAGCTCCAATTTTTTAAATCCTTTGAATGATGTATTTGCACACCGGGTGTCCATTCAAATGTAGATGTAGCTATGTAATAATCCTCACCAACTCTTAAAATAGAAGGATCTGGATTAAAACCTTTTAAAATGGGGTTTGTAATCATTGACATCAATTTTTCCCTCCTATATTGTCATGGTCAAACCATAACAACTGTACGTGTCTCTGCTGATTTAACCATTGCCATAATAACTTTCAAAGAAGCTAACCCATCTTCTCCGGTAACTAATGGCTGCCTTTGGTGAATAATACTATCTACAAAGTTATCAATAACACCGCTGTTTGTATCATGATGATTTGCATCATATTGATAAGTTTGTTTTTTTCCATCAATTGTAGTTATTTCAATATCAAATTGAGGGTTGTGATTTATTTTTATGCAGCCTTTTTCAAGATGAATAATTGTACTATCATCCCCATCACCATAATAAGTCCAAGAGAAAGAAGCTGTTCCAAGAGCACCCTTTTTAGTTTTAAGAATTCCAACGATGTTATCACAAACTTCAATTGGACTTCCCTCTTCGTTCTTTTTATGAAGTGCTCCTTGAAAGGAACTTACTTCTTCGATGTCATCATTTAATAAATAACGTAAAAGATCAACCTTATGTATACCTAGATCCCCTGCTACACCAATAAATGATCTCTCTTTCTTAAAAAACCATGTTGCATTACTTTTTGTTACACCCCAATGCTCAGGGCCTTTATGACCAAAGCTTGTCTTAAATGTTAAAACTTTCCCTAAAATACCACTATGTATAAGTTCTTTAGCTTTTTTGTGAGCTTTCGTAAACCTCTGGTTTTGAGCTATCATAAGAATTTTACCTGACTCTTTTGCGGTTTTTATCATTTTTTCTGCATCACTGATTGTGTTTGCAATTGGTTTTTCACATAACACATGCTTATCATTAAGTAGTGCCTGTGTGGTTACTATATGATGAGACTCGTTAGAGGAACAATCACTAATTGCATGAATAGATGAGTCTTTAAACATTTGTTCCATCTCATCAACTACTTTTCCATTAAAGATACTGGCAAGTCTCTTTGCTCTTTCTAGATTACGATCATAAAAAAACACATCTTTCACGTGTGGATGATTCGTGTACTCTGGAGCATGACGAAATTCTGTTATAGACCCACACCCAATTATTCCAACATTCATTTTCATATACAGTCACCTCGCAACAAATAATACCATTCAATCCATAAACCGAAACCAATCTCATAACTAAAAGGGAAAAGTAACAACAATGATACTATTTTAACATATAAGAAACTGACCCCAGGTGTCGCAATAAAACACCTGAGGTCAGTTCCCATTATATAAATAAATTTATATTTGATTCTTCAGCTTTACCTAAATATGTTGCAACGCCACCGATTTGAATACCGTCAATAAGTTCTTCTTGATGAATACCCATAACATCCATACTCATAGAACATACAATCATGTCAACTCCTAACTCCATCGCTGTATGCATAAGCGTTCCTAAATTATCAATATTTTTATTTTCCATGACCCTTTGTATCAGTTTTACACCTAGGCCACCCATATTCATATTTGATAGGGGTAATTTATTTGGTCCCGCAGGCATCATCGCTCCAAACATTTTACTCATAAAATCTTTATCTTTTTTCTGTGATATCGTTTTTCTTAAGATATTGAGCCCCCAAAAGGTAAAGAACATCGTCACTTTTTTCCCCATCGCAACAGCTCCAGTCGCAATGATAAATGAAGCAATCGCTTTGTCATAGTCTTGATCAAAGACGATTAAAGTTACACCTTTTTCTTCTGAATGAATAGGAAGCTGAGGTGTTGAACTCATGTCTGTATGACCTTTTCCTTTTTGGATGAAAACGGAGTATTCAGTATCGTTTTGTAATTTGGATAAAAAGGTGTTACCAGTTTTGTCACACCATTCCTCAATATCTCTAGAGAAGCCTGGATCTTTTACTTTGATTTCTAAAATTTCACCTGGATTCATCATATCCATTCGTTTAAATACTTCAGTAATTGGGCCCGGGCATTGTAAACCTATACAATTAAGCTCTATTGTTGGTCTATCGTCTTTTTTTTTATCAAAATATGATCGTTGTCGGTACATACTTTGTCATTTTTCACATTGTTATTACTGCGTCCTTTTTTATCTCTTTCGTAATAACAGTATGTTTTATAGCCACCACTTAAATTGTATGCATCGAATCCATGTTGCTGTAGAATACGAGTCGCTAAATAACCACGTAACCCTACTTGACATGTGATATAAATTGGTTTATCTTTCGGTAATTCTGCTAATTGTTCTCGCAAGTCCCCCAGTGGAATATTCGCGGAGCCTTCAATATCTCCAAGCTCCAATTCCATCGGTTCACGAACGTCAATTAAATACCCTCCGTCATTAATAATTTTATCTATTTGGTCAAAATGAACAACTTTCAACTCTTTATCTACTACATTAGTTGCTACATATCCTAACATATTGACTGGATCCTTGGCTGAAGAGTACGGAGGTGCATAAGCTAGCTCTAAATCTGGTAAATCATGAACATACAATCCACCTTTAATGGCTGTAGCAATTACGTCAATTCTTTTCTCAACTCCATTAATACCCACGCCTTGCACCCCAAATATTTTTCCACTGTTAGGATCAAAAGTCATTTTAAGTGAAACGGGACTTCCTCCAGGATAATAACTTGCATTAGAGTTTGGATGTACGTGCACAGCTTCGAAAGTAATGTTCAAATGTTTTAATGTTTTTGCATTATTCCCCGTTACTGCTACAGTTAAGTCAAACACTTTGGCAACTGCAGTTCCTAAAGTGCCTTTGTAAGCAACATTTAAACCATAAATATGATCAGCAGCTAAACGGCCTTGACGATTAGCAGGCCATGCTAGCGGAACCATTGTTGCTGTGCCTAATAAATAATCCTTCACTTCAATTGCATCACCAATTGCATATATATTTTTATCAGTTGTTTGAAGGTGCTCATTAACTACAATGCCACCGCGTTTTCCTACTTCTAATCCAGATTCAATGGCAAGTTCATTCTCTGCTTGAACACCAATTGATAAAATGGTAATATCACTTTCTATTTCTTTACCACTGTTCAACACAATTGTTTTACCATTATTTTTGAAAGCTTTAACTCCATCCTCCAAAATGAGATTTACATTCTTGTCACGTAAATGTTCATGAACAATCGCAGCCATCTCTGGATCAAGTGGCGCCATCACTTGTTTACCGAGTTCAACTACTGTCACTTCAATGCCACGATGATGAAGGCTTTCTGCCATCTCAAGCCCGATAAACCCACCACCAACGATAACCGCTTTTTTTGGTTGTTGCTGATCTACCCACGCTTTTATGCGATCGGTGTCTGGTACATTTCGTAAAGTGAACATGTTCCTCACTTGTTCAAGACCTTCAAATGAGGGAACTATTGGTCTTGCTCCTGGAGATAAGATCAGCTTGTCATATGTTTCTTGATACTTTTTACCAGTTTGTACTTGTTGTACCGTTACAGTTTTTTCTTCACGGTTGATTTTTACCACTTCTGAAAAATTTCGAATATCTAGGTTAAACTTCTTACTCATCCCCTCAACAGTTTGAACGAGAAGACTGTCCCTCTGCGGAATCACTTCACTAATATGATAAGGTAAACCACAGTTTGCGAAAGATATATATTCTCCACGTTCAAACATGATAATTTCTGCATTTTCATCTAATCTTCGTAACCTTGCTGCTGCTGTTGCTCCACCTGCAACTCCACCGACTATCACTATTTTCTTTTTCATTGTCATCCTCCTCAATTACCTATATGGGTATATAATTCATTAAAAAATATACTTGCTCAACATTTCACAAACAATTTGTTATTTAGTACACCTACATAATACTGTATACATAGTGTGATTGTCAATATACCCCTGTATGTATATTTTGTGACATCTTTTTTAACTTTGTTTTATTGTTAGTGTAGCAGTCAGTTTTGACAGAGTTTGGGTCAATAAATATTTTATGGGTCAAATTTCATATATTTATCGGTCAATTCTTAATCTTTATGGGTCAATTCCACACATTTATCGGTCAATTCTTAATCTTTGTGGGTCAATTCCACACATTTATGGGTCAAATTTCAAGCTTTATGGATCAATTGCACATATTTATCCCCCAACTAACGTCATCATCATAAAAAGAAGTAACACGATGTTTAGTGTTACTTCTTTTTTTAATCATTTCATAAGTGTAGGTGAGTACGATGTAACTATTTTGTATGCTTTGTCAACCTCTTCGGCTGAAGGTGGATTTGTATCAATTAATTCATTGTCCAAACAAAGTGCTTTCCATTTATATTCACCCATTTTATGATAAGGTAGTATTTCTACCTTTTCAACATTCGATAACGTACCTATAAATTGTCCAAGTCGGTCTAAATCTTGTTCCTGATCTGTATACCCTGGAACGAGCACATGCCTAACCCATATAGGAATTCCCTTATCATTTAAACGGTTTGCAAATGAAATCGTATTTTTATTAGATAAACCTGTAATGTCTTGATGTTTTTGTTCGTCTATATGTTTAATATCCAGAAGAACAAGGTCAGTTAAATCTAAGATCTCGTCTATATTTGCAGGTATTACAGATCCCGCTGTATCTAATGCTGTATGAATGCCCAGTGCTTTACATTTCTTAAATAAATCAATGATAAAATCAGCTTGAACTAGTGGTTCTCCACCACTTACAGTAACACCACCATTTGAAAAACTCATATAGGACATATATTTTTTTATATCTTCAATTAAGTCATTCGTATCTTCTTCTTTACCTCCAGCTACTTTCCAAGTATCTGGGTTGTGGCAATAAATACAACGTAACGGACAGCCTTGTGTGAATACGATATAACGCAATCCTGGTCCATCTACTGTACCACAAGTTTCAACTGAGTGAATTCGTCCTTTCATGCTGATCACATACTTTCATGGAATGTTCTATTAATTACGTCTATCTGTT
Organism: Bacillus sp. SM2101; assembly: GCF_018588585.1. Taxonomy (NCBI): domain Bacteria; kingdom Bacillati; phylum Bacillota; class Bacilli; order Caryophanales; family Bacillaceae; genus Bacillus; species Bacillus sp. SM2101. The sequence continues at coordinate 6,704 of NZ_JAEUFG010000008.1, read as the reverse complement.
GCTCACGAGTTAATTTAATAAAGTTTACGGCATAGCCAGAGACACGAATCGTTAATTGTGGATATTTTTCTGGATGCTCCATTGCATCTAGTAATTGCTCTCTTTCAAATACATTTACATTAATATGATGTCCCTCTTGTCTCATATAACCATCTAAAATCGAAACAAGGTTACTTATTCTCGTGTCAGCTTCTTTTCCGAGAGATTTTGGAACCATTGAAAAAGTACAGGAGATTCCATCTAAACAGTCATCGTAAGGAAGCTTAGCTACTGAATTCAGCGAAGCTAATGCACCTTTTTTATCACGTCCATGTAAAGGGTTTGCTCCTGGTGCAAATGGTTCACCAGCTTTTCTACCATCAGGAGTTGTACCTGTTTTTTTACCATACACCACATTTGATGTGATCGTTAAAATGGATTGAGTAGGCAGTGAATTTCGATAAGTCGGGTGCTGGCGTAACTTATTCATGAAATTCTCAACTAACTCTGTTGCAATTGAATCAACTCGATCATCATCGTTTCCGAACTGAGGGTAGTCACCTTCGATTTCAAAATCTACAGCGATTCCATATTCATTTCTAATTGGACGCACTTTTGCATACTTAATGGCACTTAATGAATCTGCTACAACAGACAACCCAGCAATACCACATGCCATCGTTCGTAATATTTCTTCATCATGTAGAGCCATTTCAATCCGTTCGTATGAATATTTATCATGCATATAGTGAATTACATTTAATGTATTCATGTATAATTTTGCAAGCCAATCTAGCATCTTATCATATTTTTCAAACACTTCGTCATAACCTAGAATATCTGCTTTGATCGGTTCAAAGTTAGGTCCCACTTGCACACCTAACTTTTCATCAATCCCACCATTGATTGCATATAATAAAGCTTTCGCTAAATTCGCACGAGCCCCAAAAAATTGCATTTGCTTACCGATTTTCATGGCAGACACACAACATGCAATCCCATAGTCATCACCATATTCTTCACGCATTAGATCATCATTTTCGTATTGAATGGAGCTTGTTTTAATAGACATTTTAGAGCAATAACGCTTGAAATGTTCCGGTAGCTCTGTGGACCATAATACTGTTAAATTCGGCTCAGGAGCTGGTCCTAAATTATCTAACGTATGCAAAAATCTAAATGATGTTTTCGACACAAGGGGACGTCCATCTAAACCCATGCCACCAATTGATTCTGTGACCCACGTTGGATCACCGCTAAATAATTCGTTGTAATCTGGCGTACGTAAAAATTGAACCATCCGTAGCTTCATAACAAAATGATCAACTGTCTCTTGTATCTCTGACTCAGTCATCGTTCCATTATTCAATTCTCTTTCAAAATAAATATCTAAAAATGTTGAGACGCGCCCTAGACTCATAGCAGCACCATTTTGTTCTTTTATCGCAGCAAGATAGGCAAAATACAACCATTGAATTGCTTCGCGTGCATTTTTGGCAGGCTTAGAAATGTCAAATCCATAAGAAGCTGCCATATCCTTCAGTTCTTGTAATGCCCTAAACTGTTCAGAAATTTCTTCACGATCACGAATCACTGCGTCACTCATCATATTATTTTCAAGTTGGGCATGGGCTTTTCTTTTTTCATCCATTAAGCGATCTACACCGTATAAAGCTACTCGACGGTAGTCACCGATAATTCGCCCTCTCCCATATGCATCAGGTAGTCCAGTAATGATCCCAGCTTTTCGAGCCTTTCTCATTTCAGGAGTATACACATCAAATACTCCTTGGTTATGGGTTTTGCGGTACTCAGTAAAAATTTTCTCTACTTCTGGTTCAAGCGTAAATCCATATGCGTTACATGCATCCTTCACCATTCGAATACCACCGAATGGTTGTATAGAGCGCTTTAGCGGTGCATCAGTTTGTAAACCAACAACACTTTCTAAATCTTTATTTATATATCCTGGCCTATGAGAAGTAATGGTAGATACTGTTTTAGTATCAACATCCAGTACACCACCATTTTTTCGTTCTTTTTTCGTTAACTCTAAAACTTCTTCCCATAAGCTAGATGTTTTTGCTGTTGGTAGAGCAAGAAAATCTTCATTACCTGTATATGGTGTCACATTATTTTGAATAAAGTCTCTTACATCAATGGCATGCATCCAATTTCCTTCGTTAAAATTCTCCCATGCAGTTTCTTTTATCATTGTGCTCATTTTGTCCATGTTAACTTCCTCCATTATTATCATTAAATTTTCATTAAAGCGATTTCATTTGTGAATTGTTTCACAACTCAGAGTAAGAAAATAAGAATTAATTGTTTATTTATTACCAATTATACTATTAATATGGTGTATATGACGGATCGTTATTGACGACATTGTGAATTTTTTCACGGATTAATTGTATTGACATGGAAGAAATTAGAGGTTGTAGCAGTTAGATAATTCGACTTAATACTATATAAATATTCAACATGTTGTAATGAAGGATCATCAATAAAATATAAATAATCTGTATTCTTATAGACAATTTGCCCATTCTTTCATACACATATATGGAGAAGAAAGGGAGGTTAGTTTATGCATAATTATGGGGGAGCTCAAGGATATACTGGATACAACTACGGGGCTGTACCTGATGTTAGACACTCTGCCTACAGATACGGCTACGAGAGAGGTTGTACAAATTCTGCACCCTGTTACAATCAACCTGTCCTTGTTGGTGACTCAGTGGGTACTGGGTTTGCGTTAATTCTTGTGTTATTTATACTACTGGTTGTCATACTTGCAACAGTAGTCAAAGCTATTTAACAACATTTTGAGGAGAGGTGCTGATTCTCACCTCTCTCTATAATAACAACCTTAACATTCATATGTAGTCAACTACGTTAACTACTACAAAATTTTAAAATACAATGGTTTTGTTTTTGTAAACAATCACTCGATCTTCTAGGTGCCATTTAACTGCTAGAGCAAGAACACTTCTTTCAATAGAACTGCCTATTTTCTTCAAGGACTCAACATTATCACGGTGGTTTACTCTCATAATATCTTGCTCGATGATCGGTCCTTCATCAAGGTCATTCGTAACATAGTGGGATGTAGCTCCAATGAGCTTTACACCTCTTTGGTATGCTCTGTCATACGGTCTTGCTCCGACAAATGCTGGTAAGAACGAATGATGGATGTTAATGATTTGATTAGGATATGATTCAACAAATTCTGATGTCAATATTTGCATATATCTAGCTAATATTATCAGATCTACCTCATACTCTTTTAACAATTGAAGCTGAGTACTTTCTACCTCTTTCCTATTGTCTTTACTTGCAGGGATATAATAGAAAGGTATATCTAAAGATTCGACTATTTCCCTTGCATCTTCATGATTACTAATGACTAACGCAATATTCGTCATCAAATCTCTATTTTGCCATTCCCATAAAAGTTCCTGCAGACAATGAAGCTCCTTAGAAACGAAAATGGCTGTTTTCTTTAATTCATGAACGAATGTAAGTTGCCACTCCATGGAAAATTGATCAGCAATGCTTTGGAACTGCTTTTTCATAACACTCCCTTTATGCAGCAAGTCTGGACATTCAAATTCAATTCTAATAAAAAAGACGCCACCTTCTGGATTTGTTGAGTATTGACTTGATTCAATAATGTTTGCACCATGGTTAAACAAAAACTTTGAAACTGCCGCCACGATTCCTTGCTTGTCTGCACAACTAATTAAAAGTCTGCCACGGTTCTGTTGTTTTTCACTATATTGATTGAGCATATCCTGTATCGAATTGTTCATACACTTTCTCCTTTATAAAATTTATGTACTATACATGCCTAATTATTTTTAATATATTCTCATAATTCAATAAAGAATACAATGATAGTTCATAAACTTTTTTAAGGATTACAAAATACCCTAGCTAAAATAGACATATACAATTGTTATGAATTCACGGTACATAAACTACTCATAGATTCTTGTTGAGTTTGTATTGACTTCCTTATACGAAAGACATTAATGAATACGAAACAGCATTAGAAATGAAATGTATGATGATTTATAGATAGCCCTTGACAAAAAGCATAAAAGCCACGATTGAGCAATAAACTCAACAATGGCTTTACTTATATTTTATTATATCTACTTATTTGCTCAGTAATACAAATTATGAATTATTGTTGTTAATATTAATAGATAAGTTCATGTAAAGGATAGCATCTATGTGTTATAGTAACTTGTACATATAATATTCGTTCATAGGTTGACCATTTATGATTAATGAATTCACTTTTTCACCCTCAATAACAAATCCCATTTTTCTATATAAGTTAAATGCCTTTATATTGTCTTTTACTACTGTGAGTTCCAGCCTAGATATTCCTTTATCTTTAGCCCAATCGAATACACTATTAAATAGACTTGATGCTATGCCTCGTCCTTGAAAATCATCAAGTATACCTAAAACAAGATATGCGGAATGTTTCTTTCGTTTAACTTTACCTCCAAATGCACTCATAAATCCAACTAATTTATGCTCTACTTCTGCTACTAGGAATAAAGAGTTCTTTTCAGCTATAATACTTTCTATAAACTTTCTTTGTTGTTCAAGTGTTGTCGCCTTTTCCCCAGGTTCATATAACATAAATCCTGATTCATCAATTCGTTTACTTAGTTCTAAAAAGCTTTCTGCGTCGTTTACTTCAATTGGTCTGATAATCATCTTAACTCCCCTTATACCCCATAGAAAATTCAAATCCATAGTTTTGTTTATACTTATTCTTTAAGGAATGTTATCACATTCTTTTCAACCTTTCGTGTGCACATCCAAGCTTTACACCTTTTTAACTATTATTTTATAATCTATTGATAAAATATTAGCTAACATGATACCACTCCACTATGGAATATTATACCTTGAAAGGATCTTTTTTGTCAGTTAAAGGAACTAAGGCATAAAATTTAAATATAAATAACCTAACATTATTTGTTTGATGTGAGATGCATTTAAATTTTAGAAGAAACTAGTGACCCCAACCAAAACATTTATCATATAAATAGTAGTTGGTAGTCCCGTAATCTAAAGAAAATTGTTCGTTTTTCAGGGCCACTTTATAGTTAAGCTATTGTGATTTTCTCTTTTGTATTATATTGTCTAACACATTTGAATGAGAGAAAATTACTACTTATTATAAATTATACCAAATAATTCTTAATATTTACTCAATCCATGCTGTTTTCGCATTTTATTGCTGTTATTCGTACTAATAGATAAACATGGATACAACTGTAGTTTCGCGGCATCTTATCTGCTATATTATGATGAGAATCACATAAGACTTCTTTTTTACCGTGGTAATTTTGTATAATTAACAACAAAGTTTACAAAAGGGCCTTAAGGAAAAATTTAGAATTACTTAAGCAATAAGTAGAATATTAGTATCGTTAATTTTCACAATGGTATATTGCTTTTAAGATGCCATATACGCAATATGGATTGCATATACCTTAGACTGAAAAGCAGCAATCATTGGGAAAACAGCCCTTCAAAAAAGAATGACCTCTATGTAGAGATCATTCTTTTTATAAATTACGATCTGTCCTTATACAGCTTATACTCTGATTCCGAACAGTAAACATAATGCCCTTGTTTTATTTCCCTCATTGTAGGTGTCTCTTTGTCATAATTATGCTGGAGAGGATCATAAATTATTCTTTTACGAGAGCGCTCATGATCTGGATCTGGTAATGGAATTGCCGATAATAGTGATCTAGTATAAGGGTGAATTGGATCGCTATACAGTTCATCACTCATTGCTAACTCTACAATTTTCCCACGATACATTACGCCGATTCGATCGCTAATGTACTTGACCATAGATAAGTCATGCGCAATAAATAAATATGTAAGTCCTTTTTCTTTCTGAAGTTTTTTCATCAAGTTCACGACTTGGGCTTGAATAGACACATCCAACGCTGAAATAGGCTCATCTGCAATGATAAATTCTGGGTCTACTGCTAGTGCCCTTGCAATCCCTATACGTTGTCTTTGTCCACCACTGAATTCATGGGGGAAACGACTCGCATGCTCACGATTAAGTCCAACGATTTCTAATAACTCATGGACTCTATTCATCCGATCTTGTTTAGAAGAAGCGAGACCATGAATATCAATTCCTTCTGCTATAATATCAGATACTTTCATGCGTGGATTTAGTGACGCATATGGATCCTGAAAGATCATCTGCATTTTTCTATTAAAAGATTTTAATTCCTTTTTTGACTTCTTCCCGTGGACGTTCTCACCATTATAAAATACCTTACCATCTGTTGCGTTGTATAAGCGAATAATTGTCCGCCCTGTTGTAGATTTCCCACAACCAGATTCTCCAACTAAGCCAAACGTTTCACCTTTATATATATCAAAGGAAATACCATCAACAGCTTTTACTGTATTTTCTTTGCTAACTTTAAAATGTTGTTTAAGGCCTTGTATCTCCAACAGTTTTTCTTCTTTTAAGTTCATCTTCAATTACCCTCTTTCATGACTGCGTTTGAAAGATTTATAGTGCACTTTCATTCTCTTCACAATTTCAGGAGGATCAACTTTCGGTGCGCTTTCATGTAATAGCCATGTTTTTGCATAGTGAGTATTTGATACTTTAAACATCGGGGGTTCCATTTCAAAATCAATTTTCAGCGCGTATT